>JBIIIF010000466.1:0-2751 GCA_044235005.1 Planctomycetaceae bacterium
GAGCCGCATGGACCAAGCGCACTTCGCTCGCGGACGGAGCTTCGCCATTTTCGGGCGAATCCGCTGCGTCGAGTGACAGGTCTTCTGCGTCCGACTCGGACATTCTAAGCATTTCGAGGCCTTTCCTGCGTGATTTACGCGGTCCAGCCGGTTTCTGTTGGAGAATTCTGCCCGTCTGACGACACTTTTTCCGTCGCCACCAGTGCCAAAGAATAGCCGATCTATGGTCTGTCAACGAGCGTGATTTGCGGTAGGATGGGCGTTGGGTGTAGTCGCGGATTTCGGTAGGTCCTCCTTGCCGAGGAGGACTTCGCGGCTTGCCGCGACCTGTGTGCACGGGAACCAAAGTTCTCGGCCGATATTTTGTCACCTGTTGCACACCAGGTTCGCCTTGCGGCAATACGGAAATCCTTTCCGGCAGAAAGGAACTACCGAAGCATTCCGGCAAACCAAACCCCAGGGATGAACGAAGTGAAGACGGATGTTCCAGCTCTGAAACGATTCGCGAACCTGCCGGCTCCCGGCTGGCTGGCCGTTTCGCGCGGAGCCGGATTCGGACTGGCGATTCTGCTCGGCCTCAATCTGATGGAGGTCTTCGTCCATTCCACCAGTGCCGTCGAAAACTGGCTGACCGATCTCAGCCCGCTGTCTCAGCCGATGGGGATCACCGTGCTGGCGATGACGTCGACATCTCTACTGATGTTCGGGATGCGGCCAGCTTTGCCGGGACCTGTCCAATTGGCCACTTTCTTGTTTGTCGCGGTCTTCACAGGTTTCTGCGGGCGAGAACTCTGGCAGATCTCCCGAATCGCGTCTGAGCCCGATCGAACGATGGCCATGATTCAGCCGTTGGGGATACTGATGCTGTTCGCCGTATCGGCTGTTGGAATTCTGGCGGGCAATTCCGAGACAGCTCGAGGTCACTCGTCGTGGATTGCGATCTTCGTCAGTACAATCCTGACGATTCTGTGCTTCGCAGTCGTGACGGTTCAATCCGGAGGACTATCCGATTCGAAACCTCCTGAATCCGTTCCGACGGTTCTGGTCATCGGTGGCCAACAGGCTGCAAACGGAAATCTCTCTGAGGAATTGACTGACCGAGTCACCACGGGCTGTCGTCTGATCACCGACAAATCCGGAGGTCAACTGCTGCTGGCTGGCAGCTCTGAAACCCTGGCAATGAAGGCATTAGCTCTGGAATCCAAAGTGCCAGAGGAAAAGATCGCGGTGAACTCGGAGAGCGGAGATATCGAATCCGCCATTCGAATCGTGACGCTATCCACGAAAGACCAGTCCGACAACAGAGTCATCATTGTGAGTCACTGGTTTGAGCTGGCAAGAATTCGTATCGCCGCCAAACGTGATGGGCTTCAGGTAACGGCTATCGCCGCCGAGCAGAAGCATGCTCTGTTCAACCAAAACCTGCGCGTGGCCCGAGAGGTGATCTCGCTGTTGAAATCATTATGCGAACCGACCATTGCTTATCTTCGCAACAGTCCGGCTCGTCCAGCCGAGTGAAGCTGCCTTTTGTTTACCGCCCAGCCGGAGGCGCCGGCACTCACCTGAGCCGGCGCCTCCGGCTAGGCAGTAAACGATGTGATCCTCAGCGGGCAAGTTGCTCCGAATGAAGCAGTTCATCCCAGGTCAGCACAAACCAGAATCGAAAAAGCTCACACATGCTGTGCAGGCGCAACTTTTTCATCAGCCGACCTCGATGCTTCTCCACTGTCTTTACACTGAGCTGGAGCTGATGAGCCACGGTTTTGTTGGGCAGACCGCTCGTCACGAGCTGCATCACCTGACGTTCCCGAAGAGTCAGACAGCTCAGCATTTGTGCCGCTTTGCGCTGTTGATCGTAAAGCCGCTGAACGGCCTCATCGGAACAATCTCCATGCTGGCTGCCGCCGATGGCGAGCGTACCCTGAAGTTCCGCGAAACCAGCGGCTTCTGCGTTTGTTGTGTCCTTCAGCATCATCCCATATAACCTCGTTCGATGGCTCAGTGGCTGTCAGCGCAACACCCCATTGTGGCAGGGGTGTTCCACTGCATCTCGACGTCATGGTATGAGCATCCTCACAAAAACGTATGGCGGGTTTCCGACATCACCGCTTGATTCTCTCAAGGTTCCGTCAGCAGCGGAGCCCACAATCCTGGCTGAACCTCGGGAATCTCTCCCGAAGCAGGAAGCGTCGTCTTCACGGCCTCACGCATCAGCGTTGCTAACTGTTCCACAGTTTTGCTGTGGTCGGCATGGTTGGCCAGATTGGTCAGCTCCCGCGGATCGGTATCGTGATCGTAGAGTTCTCGTCCCTTCTGACCGCCATCCCACTCCGTATAACGCCAACGCTCTGTACGAAGACTGTAACCAAAGAAACGACCGTCATTGGCCGGAGCCGCGGACTTCGCAGAATTGTCAGCGGCCTTTTTATTTCGCTGCTGTCCGCCACCCCCACCTCGAGTCACCTGCGTCAGAGCCCAGCCGCGGCCGGTCTGAGCGTTATCCTTCAGCATCGGAACGAGGCTCTGTCCCTGCAGATTGGTCGGCGGAGTGACTCCACACAACTCGGCCAGCGTCGGGAACAAGTCCACTTGCGAAACAGGGGCGGAGACAACTCCACCAGCATGGCCTGCTCCTGGAGCAACAATCAACATCGGAACGCGAGCACTCTCTTCGAACAAACTCATTTTCTGCCACAGTCCATGCTCACCCATGTGATAACCATGATCACTGGTAAACACAATCACGGTGTT
>JBIIIF010000256.1:0-9864 GCA_044235005.1 Planctomycetaceae bacterium
CGCACTCACAAACCACGGCAATCCAATTTGCCGCTTGACGAATGATGTCTCGATGCAAAACTAAAGCCGAAAGGCCAACGCCGACATGCGATTGCCCTGGCTGCGTCAGCGAGGGATTGTTGTTGAGAACGCGGCAATTGCTATCCCTCACCGGCATGTCGGGTTATGAAAAGCCATTAAGTCAACATCCAGCAGAGGCAAAGGGGTGAGGAATGAAGTTTATGGTTGGTTGCGATGGCGTCCGCCGGTCCGCCGGGTAGCGAGTTCAAAATAAAAAACCGCAGCGAAACACAAAGTCTCGCTGCGGTCTGTGGTGTGAATTCAGAGGAAGGCCAAGCCTTCACTGAAGTCAGATTAGTAGGAGATGATCGCGTCGATACCGAACACGGTCTGGTTGAACAGATCATTGTGACCTGCTCCACCGGCACCGTTGGCACCTGGCGCCCACATGTGACGAACTTCAGGTCGAACAACAAGCTTGTCCATCGGAGTGATGTTCACACCGTAGGTCATCGTGTTATAAGAAGTGCCGTCAGCTTTGTACCATTCCTGGCGAGCACCAGCTTTGACCTTATCGTTGATCGTGTAGAACACGTAGTTGATCAGACCGGTTGAGTTATCAGCAGTAGCTGTAGCGTTGCCGAAATCGTAACCGAGGTCGCTGGCACCATTTGTGCCGAGGACGTCGAACTGATGTACGGTCTGCCAGTTGTCATCCCAGTTCTGTGACAGGATGAAGCTGTTGATCGCTCCGTCGCCACGCAGACCGAAGTTGCCAACTGTTGACATATAAGTCAAAGTTGTTGATTCGGACAGGGTGTAGATGAAACCGCCCAACCATGAGCTGCCGCCCTGGAAGCGGTCAAACCCAGTGTCCAAACCCAGTGTCCATCCGCCCAACACCTGAAGATTGTCGCCCGCAGTGTAGGTACCCAGAGCACCGGTGTGTGTAAACGGTTCGCTGTGATAGAAGGTCAGCTGACGGCTCAGGAAGAAGTTGCCACCAGAAGGAATCACTTCGTAGCCAACTGGTGTGTAGAAGTGACCAAGTTTCACTGACAGGTCACCTGTTGCAACTTCGGCGTACAACTGAGGCAGAGCCCACTCATATGTGCCGTGGTCCCAACCGTTCAGGTAGTCAAATCGGCCTGCATTGTTGCCGAACGACTGAGCTTCGTTACCGTCAACGCCATAGATCATTTCAGCTCGGAAGCCGAGACCGATTCCGTTGCTGCCGTCGGCGGTCTTGTTCAGATACAAGCCCTGCTGATTGAGGTTGAGCTTGTCCCATTCGTTGCCACGTGGGTTGGAGCCGGCACCGAATCGAACGTCGTTAAACTGGCCGTTACCAGTGAAGGCACCGTCCGGTCCGTCCTGATAGCCGAACTGAGTCCAGCCACCGAATTCGATTCCGCTGCCTGATTCGCCAAAGAGATCACAGCCTTCGCCGCAACCGTCTCCGCAGCCTTCGCCGCAGACATCGGAAAGCGGATCTGCACATCCGTCATCACAGACGGAGGCTGGTGCACAGCAGCTTGCGCTATCGTTGCAGCAGCTCATCGAAGCCAACTGGTCGGTCAGTTTCTGACCAGCGTCGGCAAAAATCTGTTCGCAGTTTTGACAGTCTCCGCATCCTGGAGTGCAGCCCCCGTCAGCGAATGCGGTATTGCCTACCGCCATTCCACCAACAAGTGCCATACTCGCGATGAGCGACTTCCATGATCGTCGGACCATTTTCAATCCCTCGCGTTCATCCATGAATTCTCAGGGCTCACATTCCTCCCGAATGTCTTCAGCCCTTCGAACTTGGTCAACTTGTGAGCAGTCAGCGTCGGAGTCACTGCGTTCGACACTTCCTGCAACCTTGATTCCCTGAGCCCACACGTTGTGGTTAAAACTCATTCCGGGGGGTTTCGTGGGTATCGACAGCGTCTTTTGCGCGAGGCAAGGACTTTGCTGCTCAAAGTTGGGCCATTCTGAATCAAGATGACTCTGACGGCGTACAAAGCTTCTGATCTGCCAGGTCAACGAATGAGGTAAACACGCCCTATTTTCTCTAGTGTGATTTTAAAACGGTCATTTAGTGCTTCGTGTTCAGCAAAACATTGTCGCTGATGCATCCCGCTTTCGGACCACGTATCAAGGACTCTCAAAGAAAATGTCGCTTGAAAAACCAGTGTTTTAAGAATTCCGGAGAGATTTTTTGAATTTCCGGATACTCTTTGCGAACCTATTCAGACGATCCTGCGTCTGAGGCGCATCGGACAACGTCCGTCGGTGCTCGGGGTATATCTTTACTGAACACTTTTTTAGATGATTGAACTTGTCGGAAACACCAGTCGTTTCCGACGCCAATTCGTGCCGCAGAAGTGCGGCATTAAACAGTCACTCGCAATTCCCGTGACAAAAAGTCACGAACGCGGGACAAATTTGGAGGCAGAACAATGCTGCTCAACACAACGATTCATGCTCTGGTTGCATCTACACAGGCCGTCGCGGCCCATGTGATTGCCGGACTGTTCGTCGGTGCTGCCTCCCCCGCGGTCTTTGCAGTGGTACCGAAACAGAAACGCATAACGCGCTCGATGCGCTGGCGTTATCTGCCAGGACAACCGGCAGGCGATAGTAAGCAGTGTTGCGGAGGACTCTCCGAACGCTGCCAGAATTCGCTAAGTCGCCTCAGTTCGAGATTACTCTCGAATTTGAATCGAACCCTCCATCTGGGTTCGGGTTGTCTGACCGGTACCAGCGGCAGAAGCTGAAAAGCAATTTCGATGCACGGCCTCAATAGAGGCGATGTTCAAAGGATGCCTCCCGCGAACACTCAGCCTTAAAAGACTCTGTGCAAAGAAAAATGCTTCGCGTCTTCGGACGAAATCAGATCTTCTTCTGCTCGAACCGCTCGAAATGGATCGCACCCGTCGTGCCATCCATGTTCTTCGTGTGAGTTTTCGAGGCGATCGCTGTTTCCCCAGCGTCTATTCGCCTCCCACTCACGGCTGTTCCTGCGAAATCTCCTTCACGGCACATCCGTTTCTGCCACTGGCAAACTCCCCGGATGCAATGCTCGTGATTTTTCGGACTGGAGTCTGACAATAATGACTACTTCTATCTTGATGACTGATTCTTTGACTCCCATCGTTCTGCGAGCACAGTCCGGTGACCGGGACGCTTTTGGTGATCTGGTCACTTTGTTCGAATCTCGAATCTTCGGGATTGTCATGCAGCGGTTGCGAAACACGGCTGAAGCTGACGAAGTCGTGCAGGAAGTCTTCCTGCGAGCATTCCGGAAGTTGCCTCAGCTTCAGGATGCCGAACGATTCGGCGGATGGTTGTGCCAGATCGCTGTTCGACTGTCCATTAATCGAGCTGTTCGGCGACCAAACGAAACCTGCGTTGAACCTGATTCTTTCGATGCTTCTCAGGAATCTGAGGACACTCCGTTTGCAGCAATGATTCGACAGGAAAACATCGCACAGGTTCGCGAAGGTTTGAGCCAGCTCGGCCGTTTGGATCGAGAAACGCTCTGGGCATTCTACTTCGAAGGATCTTCTTTGAAGGAAATGAGCGAGCAGTTTGAGAGCCCGATCGGAACGATCAAGCGACGATTGCACACAGCTCGAGGCCGATTGCGGGATGTTATCAGTGCAATGCAACCCGCTTGATACGGACTGTCTGCGATGACGATTTTCGTGTGATCCCTGAAACGGAAAGCCCGGCCTGTCTTCGAAAGAAGCGGCCGGGCTTTTCTGTTTAATGCACCGAGTCAAACTCGCGAATACGCTTTATAAAGCTCAGGGCCTGCGTGCTCTGCAACGCGACCGTCCACCCAGACGAATTCAGAATTCCCCGACGACTTCGGCTCCTGCTTTTGTCGCGAGAGCTTCCAGAGTTGTCTCGTCCACATTGACTGAGATCGCTCGCACCGATCCATCGGCCATCAATACCTGCACGACTCCTGCGTGAGGCGAACCAATTCCATCCGGACCATTCAGATACGGCGACTGACTGAAGCCTCTGATCGTTGCTCGCCCTCCGGCCAGATAAGACGAATTGGGCTCCGAGGCGTCTGTAATCATAATCGTATTCGACGTGCCATCCGTAATGTCTCTGAAACGGCACTGGCGATCGTACCCAAAGATGCCTGCGCGAGGATCATCGTTCTCGAGGGTCGCGGCATCCTCGCCAACTCCTGCCATCGCCACATAGTCTCCCGCTGAAGGACTCGTTCTGACTCCCGACTGACTCGGATTCTGAAATGCGGGCACGGCCGTTAACACCGCTTGAGAATTCTCTTCGGTCTCCCAGCCCGCTTCGCCATTTATAGACTCATGCAAAGCCTGCTGTTCAATGAAAGGAAGAATGGAATAAGCCCAGCTCAATCGCTCGTCGGGTTCAAGCTCATCATTGGGCACGGTCCCGCGCGGTAATTCGCTAAAGACATCGTGATAGTTGTGCATCGCCAGTCCAATCTGTTTGAGATTGTTCTTCGACTGTGTCCTTCGAGCAGCCTCGCGGGCCTGCTGAACGGCGGGCAGCAACAGGGCGACCATCACAGGAACGCCGACAGTCGCGGACATGTTTCCCATCGGATTTGCGGGAACCGACTGCCGTGTGGTAGATCCGATTCCGCTTTCCGTGGAATAGCCTACCGTAACATTGGGAAACATTGGCTCAGTCACCATTTCGGCGGCGGGAAGGTCCTCCAGTCCGAATGGCATTTGCAGAGTTCCACCGGCAATCTGCGGCAACACGTTCTGTTCCAGCAGGCTGAATCCCATTGGCGCCAATTGCAGAAGTTGTTGATAAGAGGGAGCCGGATCCGACACTGTGATGGACGAATATTCCTGAGGCAATTCGGCGAGAGCCGCTGTCACCTTGGCATCAGGTTTCCACGAAGGAAGCTTTCCTGATTCTCGTTGGGCCATCGATTGAGCAGATCCTGGAGTCACACTGGCAACCAGCCACTTTTCGGTCACCATAATTGTCGGTACCACGGGCATTCCCGGGAGACTAAACGAGAAATACTCCCGACCGTCTTTACTGGTTTGGCGAATGGTGAAATCCTGATTCCCTGCCTGCTGAGCCAGTTGGACGAACCTGGCAATACCGTCCACCAGCTTGCCCTTGTCTTTAACACTCGCCGTCAGGACAGGCGAAAACCCAATCGGTATCGGGAGAGCCGCCGGATCGGCATAAAGGCACCACACATCGCCGAACCCGTCAATGAAATCGGTGCGAAGATCGCCGCCGAAGACTTCTGTAATTCTCGCAAGACCTTCATCAAGCTCCGTTTCAGCCTTTGGCTCCAATTTCTGCATCAAGCTGCGAACTGTTCCCAGAACTGTCTCGATGGAACCACCCAGATCAAAAGTGGCCGCTGCAAAACCGGAGGTGGCTTTGGGCATCGGGGGTAGTTCACTCAGCGACAGATTTCTTTGCTTCAGGATGGCGGCCAGTCCTGTCAGCGGACCATCGGCATTCAGGCGGAGATCCTGCCATGTCTGAAGTCCCTTATATCCCGTCTGACTGGTCAGCTCACGAATGTTGTGGAGACCCAGCAGTTCGGCAAATTCACGAATGGTCAGAGCCTCCCCGGCGGGTGTCGGAGGCATGCTGAAATCTCCGAACTGGTCCAGTAGCCGACCACTGTCCAGCCACGCCAGGCTGTCCACCGAGTAATCTTTGTGAGATCTGAGACTGGCCCAAAGAGGATTCTTTGTGATGTTGTCCGTCTTTCCTGATGCCGTGGCAATAATCTGATCGCTTGCATCAAGGCCGACGCCAATCACAAGATGCCCCGATTCGTTCCACCAACTGAATTCCACGTCGGGAACATTAGTCCCGACAAACGAGACGTCGCGACCTTCAACATTCTTTAATTGAACTTCTTCTCGAGCTGACTCGGCGGCCTGCTGAATCATCGGTTCCAGCACTTCCAGAAATCGTCCGGCGTCATGCAGCACGACGACGCCATACGGGCGAAAGTCGTTGCCATTGCCCGACATGCTGCCCGCGATCGAAAATCCCTGTGTTCGCAAATGCTCGATGGCTTCTCTGGCCAGAACACCCTGCTCTTCTCCAGCGGCAGAAATCAGCATTTGCCCGAGATCAAGCAATCTTGCAGTCAGCTCAGTTTCCTCCAGAGCCTTCCAGGCGGCCGTCTCCTTAATGGCAGGCAAGTGGGCGGCTGTTCCATCAAAGGTCACAAACAAAAAACTGCTGGATGGCAGCAACTCTGTCACTGCGACCTTTGATTCTTCGGTCTTTGCTTCATCGGCACCACCGACCCACGCGAGGGAAATCCCCGCTGCCAGAACACTCATCCATGCGAATAAAATCTTCATTGCCCCCTCCTCCGCCTGATTCAATCTGTCGGAAACTGAAAATCTCCTGGCGCTGAATCTAACAGAGACGCTGGCGACGGCTGAATTCCAGAAGCATGCGAATTTCAGAAAATGCTCTGTGCCAGCTCGGATCCGGAGGCTGTCGACCAGGCCTGCCGGAAGTTTGCCCTGCTGCGTCTTTGCCCTGCCGTTGAATGAATGAGTTCTCTGTTCTCAGTGCATCTCGAAATGCGTTCTCCGACGCCTGCCAACTGAAACGACTTGCCATCACGGACGCTGTCTTAATCAGTAGAGAAGAACGTCTTATCAACGGCCCATGGCCGGAAAACGGCAACTGCCGAAAGACACGCATTTGGTGGGTACGCTTCGCGGCGGACAGCGGAGTCTGGCTGAATGACAGACACACAAGAGCCGGAACTTTCTTCGCTCCAGCGGGACGAGCGTTTCATTCCTGGTGTTCCATGAATAAGGTGGTTCACCAGGTGGCGATTATCTCCAGTGAAGCAATAGGCCTCAAGATCGCGATGCTGGGCGGTACAAAGATCGATTCGGCGGAGCAGAAGGCGACTTAGCGTTTCTCCGTGGCCGCGCCCTGTGCATTTGACGTTGTGGACCGGTCTGTGACCGATCCACTGCCTTCTGACCGCGGGTCTCCACATAACAAACTTCAGTGTTGCTGAACTGGGAGACCTTCGGTCAGGACTTGTGCGGGGGGGTAAAGCCCCGCGCGACAACACGGGCTTATTCAGCATCCTCATCTTCAACAGGTGCAATTTCCGGAACCGGTGGCACCACTGGGGTTTCCGCGGCGAGTTTCGCCAGCGCCGCGGCAGCCCTTGCAGCCTCTTCGTCGATGACATCGCCGGGAATTACCGCACAGGACACAAGAGTATCATCCTGGTCGAGGCGAATGATTCTTACGCCCTGAGTATTACGGCCGATGGTATTGATGTCTGAGGCTCGAATTCGCTGGATCTTGCCGCGAGACGTTACCATCAGCACTTCGTCGGAATCGATAACGCTCAGCACGTCCACAACTTTGCCGTTGCGTGCGGTCGTCTTGATGTCGCGAAGTCCTTTGCCACCTCGACGCTGCCGACGATACTTCATGTTGCCGCCAGGGCTGGATTCATCACCGGCTTCGGCTTCCACCGGCTCGTCGGCCACCACGGCGTCTTCACTCGGTACTGCAGAATCATCCGTTGGCAAAGCGTCGTCCGGGGCCACTTCCGCAGGCCCGAACGGAGTCCGCTTGCCGTAGCCATGTTCGCAGATGCTGAGTAGTGTCCGCTCTGGATCTGCGACTACCATGCCCACGACAATATCGCCCTTCGACAGGTTGATGCCCTTCACACCGCGAGTTGCTCGGCCCATCGGGCGTGCATCTTCGTGATTGAAGCGAATCGCCATGCCGGTGGATGTCGACAGAATCAGATCGTTGTCGCCTTCAACAATTCGCACGTCGACCAGAGCATCTCCGTCGTCCAGACGAATCGCGATGATGCCGCCCTTCTGAGGTCGACCGTAGGCCGACAATGCGGTCTTCTTGATGATGCCCTGGCGAGTTGCGATGACCAGATATTTGTCATCCGGGAAGTAACGCACGTTGAAGCAGTTGGCGATGCCTTCGCCTTCTTCCAGCGTCATCAGGTTCGCCAGCGCGCGGCCTTTGCCGGTACGAGGCTGCAGCGGGAGATCGTAAACCTTGATCCAGTGAACCTTGCCTTTGTCCGTGAAGAACAACAGGTAATCATGAGTGCTGGACACGAACAGATGTGCGATCGGATCTTCTTCGTCCGAAGTCGCACCTTTGATGCCTTTGCCACCACGATTCTGAGCTTCGTAAACATCCAGCGGAGTTCGCTTGATATATCCGCGCTGCGACATCGTCACGACCATCGGCTGTTCGGCGATCAGCGCTTCCTTGTCGTAGTCGCCCAGTTCCTCTTCTGAAATCGTGGTGCGGCGTTTGTTCGGGAAGCGAGCTTTCAGCTCTTCCATGTCGGCTCGCACAACTGCTCGCAGGTTGGCTTCGTCGGACAACAGTCGCAGATATTCGGCGATGTTGTCGAGCAGATTCTGATGTTCGGCGACCAGCTTTTCGCGCTCCAGATTCGCCAAAGAACCGAGTTGCATCGAAACAATCGCTTCAGATTGATTCAGCGACAGGAAGTAATCGGTCGCTTCTCCATTCTCCAGTACGAACGCCCTGAATCCGTCATCACCAAGAGCCCGTGAGACCAAAGCCGATGGAATCGGAATCGTCTGCAATGCATCTTTCGCGGCTGCTCGGCTGGCAGAGTCGCGAATCGTTTTGATGATGCGGTCGATATCGATCTGAGCCAGCAAGAGGCCTTCGACCGTATGTTTTCGTTTGCGAGCTTCTCGCAGCATGAATTCAGTACGGCGGCGAATCACGTCGACTCGATGGCGAATAAACGCGTCCAGCATCGAGCGAATCGGCATCAACTGCGGACGATTCCCGTCCAGTGCCAGCATAATGACGCTGACGGTGGTCTGCAGCGGGGAGAATTCGTAAAGCTGATTCAGTACCACATCTTTATCAGCATCGCGTTTGAGCACGATATGCAGTCGCACCTGCCACGACGGAACATTACGGTCGGTCAGGTCAACGATGCGAGAAATACCGGCGATGCGTTCATCACGGACCAGCACTTCCAGCTTCTCACGAATGCGGTCACGAGTTTCCTGGTACGGGATTTCGGTGACCACGATGACGTCGGCTTTGCCTTCCGTCTCGAAGTGCGTGCGGGATCGCAATGTCAGCGTTGAGCGACCTGTGATAAATGCCTGGCGAATGCCCATCGTCCCGCAGATGATGCCGCCGGTCGGGAAGTCCGGACCTGGCATCGCGTCGAGCAGTTCATCGAGCATCAGATCGGGATTATCGATGACTCGAATGACGGCTTCGCAAACTTCCGCCATGTTATGCGGAGGAATGCTGGTGGCCATACCAACCGCGATGCCGTTCGAACCATTCACCAGCAGGTTCGGAAAGCGAGCTGGCAGGACAACAGGTTCAAGGCGATCGTTGTCATAGGTCGGTGTGTAATCGACGGTCTCGCGGTCAATATCGCGCATCATCTCGGCGGCGGCTGTCGACAGGCGGGCTTCAGTGTATCGCATAGCGGCCGGAGGAAGACCGGCGAGCGAACCGAAGTTCCCCTGCTTGTCGATCAATACTTCACGCATGACCCAGTCCTGAGCCATGCGAACGAGCGTTGGATAAATCGCGCCTTCACCGTGAGGGTGATAGTTACCGCTGGTGTCACCGGCGATCTTCGCACACTTCTTTCGACCACCCGTTGGGCCGAGATTCAGGTCGTTCATAGCGACCAGAATTCGACGCTGCGACGGCTTCAGACCATCTCGAACATCCGGCAAAGCGCGACTGATAATGACGCTCATCGCGTAAGTCAGATAGCTGGTCTGCATCTCACTTTGAATGTCCGTCCGGAGCACTCGAGGATCAATTGGCAGACTGCTGTCGCTTTGA
>JBIIIF010000257.1:0-9860 GCA_044235005.1 Planctomycetaceae bacterium
TGAATGTGGAGATGCAGAAATCGGTGACCCCTGCACTTCGAGAACGTTTAGTCTACTACGCGGCATGTCTTTGTTCCGGTCAGTTAGTTGAGGGTGATGCGTATGCGGATCTCTGCCCAACGATCGGGATTTGTATTCTGGCGTCGCTGATGTTTCCGCAGGTTGCGGCAGGTCACCTGACGTTCGCATTGAGTAATCTGCAATACGGAATTCCCTTCACGGACCATTTTCAGATTCACACTGTTGAGCTGCCGAAGTACAATGCGGGAGCGATGGATTGTCCCGTCGGTGCGTCGCTTGAGAAATGGGCATGGCTGTTTCAAAGGGCAGAAGGACTTGACGCAGAGCAGTTGCGGTCATTGCTGCCGGAAGCCCCGTATCAGAAAATGATTGGAATCCTTGAGATGATTTCGAAAACGCCAAACCAGCGTCACATTCATGATTCCCTGCAACGTGCCGCTCGTGACCGGGCCTGGGAATTGCAGTCCGCTCGCAGTGCTGCTCGCGAGGAAGGTCTAGCCGAAGGCCAGCGATTAGGTCTTGAAATGGGACGTGAATTAGGTCTTGAATTAGGCCTTGAAGTCGGGCGTGAAGAGGGACGTGAAGAGGGACGTGAAGAGGGACGTGAAGAGGGTGTCGCGATTGGCCAGATTCAATTGCTTGAGCAGATGCTGAATGATCCTCCGAGTGATGAGCAGTCGTTGGCCGGGTTGACACTTCCTGAGTTGAATGAGCGTTTGTCAAAGCTGAAAGAACGACTCAACCGACGTGGGGCCCTGTAAGCCGTCGATACTGCAAATTTCTGCGTGCCATCGCAAGTCTCAACAGATTTCAGTTAGTCTGCAGACATTTAAGATAACAAGGTTTGCCTCTGATTCCGTTTTCGAACAGAGCCACCAATTTGGTAGAGGGATGGATCCGTGTTGCGCGCTTTCTTGACGTGCCTGTCGTTTCTCGCTCTTGACTTCACTGACGTTCTGGCCGATGACCCCTCGCAATCACCTCGCCTGACTCCGCTGGTTCAGGTGATTCAGAGCATCCAACCGGCCGTTGTTGCGCTGTTTACGCCGGTGGACAATCAGATCATTTCGGGAAGCGGCACGATTATTCATGAAGATGGTTATGTGCTCACCAACAATCATGTGTTGCCGGCCACTGAAGGTTTTGCGCTGTTGCCGAAGTCGCGACCGATTCGATTTCGAGTTGTGGGCCGCGTCCCGGAGTCGGACATTGCCATCGTTCGACTGCTCGACGTTAAGACTCCCATGGCGATTGTTCCGATCGGACGCAGTGCGGATCTGATGAATGGTGAGACCGTTGTTGTGGCTGGAAATCCCGGCGGTCGCGGGACGGTTTACACATCCGGCATTGTCAGCTCGAAGTCCGTTCTTGAAGGCGGGCCAAATGCTCTGGTGATGACAAATTATGAGAACTCGCGACGCGATGACTTCATTCAATTCGATGCGGCCAGTAACCGAGGCAACTCGGGAGGACCGCTGGTAAATATGGATGGTCAAGTTATCGGAATCGTCTCTGCAGGCGTAAATGGTGAACAGAACGTTGGACTCGCGATTCCGATCGATCGCGTGCTGCGGCAGTTTGAGCAGATGCTTGAGCCGGAGTTGTATCATCAGAAATCGGCCGGGTTGAAGATCCAGCCACTGGCCAGTGGAGTTGTCGTGCAGTCGGTTCAGGAAGGATCACCCGCGGCTTCAGCAGGAATGCTCGCCGGGGACGTGATACAAACCGTGAACGGAACTTCACTGCGACATGTCGCGGACTGGATTCTTACCCTCGACAAGCTACTGTCGGCTTCAGAGCCTCTGGCCCTGGCAATCCAGCGCGGCAATGAGAACGTTGCCGTCAAACTACAGGCTCAGGAAATACCACCGCTGGCAGCCGTTGAAGTGCCGTCACCGGAGCCCGGGTTGAGATATTCGTTTCATCATGGCAAGTTCAATCAGATGCCGGATTTTTCCACGATCCCGACAGAACGCAGCGGCGTCATTCCTTCACTGGGAGTCAGACTGAAGGACGTTAATCAGACGCGTGAAGACTATTTTGCCATCCGGTTTGAGGGCTGCCTGAAGATTAAGTCAGACGGTTTGTATCGTCTCATCCTTGTTTCCGACGACGGCAGTCGCTTGTTTCTGCACGACAAACTGACAATCGATCATGACGGAAATCACCCTCCCAAACCTGCAAGTCGTGTGGTGCGTTTAAAAAGTGGGCTGCATCCTCTGACCATTGAGTACTTCCAGGGAAACGGAGACAAACGGTTGGAGCTGTTTATTGAAGAGTGCGAAAGCCGTGAGTCTGTGTCACTCAGGCCAATGCGGGAAGTCACGGCCGAAGAGTTTCTGCATTTCGCCAGCGAGAAGTGATTGAAGGTTCAACATTTCCCATCAAACGTTCAAATTGCTGCCCGTGTCGCTTTGAGGCTTGTGGCAGTTTGCTAAGAATCTCTCACTTGACGTATGCGGCCGTGCTGCAGGACGTCGTGCCAATCTCTCGCCTGCCACAGTGATTGGAACAAGGGCCATTCGGCCTGCGATCTTTGCCTCGGCGAATTGCACAAACCGATAATGGCACGTTGTCGTCCGCGAATAATCTGACCGTGAGAGTCATTGACGATGCAAAATCAGGCCCCCGTTGTCGAAATCCATGAACTCTCCAAGCATTACGGAGAATTCGTCGCTCTGGATAATCTGTCACTGACGTTGAACCGCGGCAGCATTCTCGGATTCATCGGCCCAAACGGAGCCGGCAAGACAACCACCATTCGTATTCTCGTCGGACTTTCCCGGCCGACCTCCGGGTACGCTCGCATTAGCGGAGCGGACTGTGTGCGCGAACAGACGAAAGTCCGCCGCCTGGTGGGCTATATGCCTGACAAGTTTGGTTCCTATGACAATATGCGAGTCCGGGAGTATCTCGACTTCTTTGGAGCCGCCTTTGGGATTTCTCGTCGCGAACGGCAGAAGCGAGTTGCTGAGGTTCTGGAGTTAACGAACGCCACATGGATGCAGGATCGTTATGTTGAAAGTCTGAGTCACGGGATGCAGCAGCGAGTCGGCATCGCCAGAACTCTGTTGCACAATCCGGAAGTGCTGATTCTGGATGAACCTGCGAATGGACTGGACCCAGAAGCTCGCATTGAGATGAGAACAATTCTGCTGCGACTGGCTGCAGAGGGACGCACGCTGATTGTTACCAGTCATATTCTGCCGGAGCTGGCGCGGATTTGTGATCGTATTGCGATTGTCGCTGGCGGCAAATTGCGAGCCGTCGGGACCCTTCAGGAGGTGACTCGCGAGTTGTCTCAGCGGAGGACGATTGAAATTCAATTTCTGAATTCGGCTACAATTGCGGCCGCGGCTGGACGCATTCGTCCATTGCTTGAGCAGGATGCGGAGATTAACGTCTCAGAGACCGAGTCCATCATTCGTTGTCGCACAGCCGCCAATGATGAAAAATTGACCGAACTGCTTCGGCATCTGATTTCTTCCGGAGACCTTGTTTCACAATTTCGCGAAGTTGCAGGAGATCTGGAAGAGGCCTTTGTTTCGGCCGCACGCGAGGCGGAAGCGGAGCGGACTGAAAAGGCTGCTGTTAAGGCACCGGCGAATGAGGTGACGCGATGACGGGTTGCCTGATTATTGTTGAAAGAGAACTTTTGGCACTGCTTCGCAGCGGAAGAACGTTGGTCATTCTGCTGGCGGTTTCGATCGCGTTTTCAGTCATTGTGTTCCTGAAATGGCCATCGAGCGGCATCGTGGATCTGGATGGAACAAAAGGGCGTGAGGTCTTCGCGTGGCTGACCTATGCCATGCTGGCTGCGGCGATCCTGATTGTCCCCGTTTTTCCATCGACATCGTTGGTCACCGAAGTACGTCGGCGAACTCTGGAGTTGCTGCTGAATTCTCCGCTCTCACGAACGTCGATCTACCTGGGCAAAATGCTGGCGATGCTGGGATTCGTGCTGCTGCTGCTGTTTGCGACGCTTCCTGCTCTGGCGTGCTGTTATCTGATGGGAGGACTTTCCTTTACAGACGATGTTCTGAGGCTTTACTTGTTTCTGACACTCGTGTCGCTCCAATTGATTGTGATTGGGCTTCTGGTCGGAACGTATTGCCGCAGCACCGAATCTGCGTTGCGATGGAGTTATGGCGTCACGTTTGCGATGACCATTGTGCCGTGGTTTCCCGATGCCCTGTTTCCGGGCGGCACCAGTCCGATCGCCAAAGGCTGTCAGTTGCTTAAGCTCATTTCGCCGATACCGGCGCTAATGAAAATGCTGAATCAAAGTTCCGTCGGTGGTTCCGGTCTGATGGAATCGCGGGATCCGGTGCTATGGTATGTTGGCTTTGCCATACTGTTTATCGTTGTGGGAAGTGCTGTCTGCATTCTGCGGCTCAGTCATTCCCTGCTGGATCGTTCGCGATCTCAGGGGTTCATCACTGACGATCAGGACCAGTGGGTTCGTGCCAGTCGTCGAGTTCTGTTTCTGGTGGATCCACAGCGACGCTCGGCCGGGATTCCGCCGTTTGTTAATCCGGTCATGGTCAAAGAATTCCAGTGTCGACAATTTGGCCGTATGCACTGGCTGCTCAGGTTGGTTGCCGGCTGTGCCGTTCTCTCATTGTTGTTGACTCTTGCGTCAGCTCAGGGAACCGAATCGCGAGGCGTGGAGTATACCGGAGCACTGATCATCGTGCTGCAGGTGGCATTGATTGTGTTACTGACTCCCGGGCTGGCCTCCGGAATGATTGCCGGGGAGATGGAAGGCGGCAGTTGGAATCTTCTGCGAGTAACCCCGTTGACTCCGGGCCGAATTCTGCGAGGCAAACTGATCAGTGTCGTGCTGACGCTCGCACTTCTGTTATGCGCGACGCTGCCTGGCTATGCGGTCATTATGTTGATCAAGCCGACGCTGCAGCAACAGGTTGTGCAGGTTCTGATTTGCCTGATTCTTGCTGCGGTTCTGTCGATGCTGGTCAGCGCGACGGTCAGTAGTTTTTTTCGAAAGACGGCAGTTGCGACAACCGTCTCCTATGGATGTCTGGTCGCGATTTTCGGTGGCACAATGCTGATCTGGATGAATCGCGAGGCACCATTTGGGTTCGGATTTGTTCAACAGGCCTTGCGGCTCAATCCAATGGCGGCGGCCTTGAATGCGATGCAGGCGACGGGTTTTGAGACCTACGACCTGATTCCTTCCAGTTGGTGGATCACCGGGATCACCAGCATCGTGCTGCTGGTGATTCTGTATTTCCAGACGCTGCGACTGACGAGACCGGACTAGTGCATTGTCAGCCAGGCACGCACATCAGTTTATGATTGACAGAGCACCATAGATTTATGAAACCACGAAATCTCATCCTGCTTCTGGCGGCCAGCATTTTTTCTCTGATGCCGCATGCATCGGCTTTGCAGCCACCTGTTGAAACAGCGGAACGCAACGAGCTGGTGGCACCGCATCCGGACTATTCTCCGCAAGGAGGATTCTTTGGCACGATTTCGCTGCCTCCGATTGTCCGGTACCAGAATCTTCCAATGAGAATGCATCTTGAACTGATGATTCCTGAGTCCGTCGCATCGCGAGGGCTGGACAGTCGACTGGTTCCTCTCTGGGAACGAGTGTTGCGCGAAGGGACGGATCCGGAACTGGTTGAGGTCGCGGCAGAATCGTTGACGCGTGTCGCGGAGATGAAGTGGGCGGATATCCAGCCGGCCGAGAAATCACTGCAGGCATTGGCTCAGAATTCAGAGAATCAGCGGATCCGTTATGCGGCAGGTGCTGCACTGGCGATGGGAGATTTGCAGTCATCGGCACCGCTGCTGATCAAGCTGGCCGAGGCGGGCAACGATGCTCAACGGCTTCGAATCGAACCCGCTCTGATTCGATGGAAAACCCCGGCAGCACTCGAATTATGGAAACCTCGACTTTCGGATGCGTCAACAACGATTGTTTCGTTTCGACTTGCGACGGAAGGACTTGCGTCCGTTAATCACAGGGAGTCTGTGGAAGTGCTTCTGAGCATTACAGCCGATCCCGCTCTGACATATACCAAACGTATGGCCGCCGCGAAGGCTGTCGCGGTGTTGTCTCCTGACCAGGCGTTTTTGGCAGCCGGGTCATTGAGCACCGGGAGCGTACAGGATCGACTGTTGTCGCTGGCGTTGCTGAATACGGAGAAACCTGAGGCCCTTTTGAAAGCTGCGACGCTGTGTGCAGACAACTCTGACGGCGTTGCTTCAGTCGCGTGGCAGCAGGTCTTCAAAGGAAATTCAGAGCTGTTAAAGGATCATCTGGAGGTGGGCCGCAGGCATCGCGATGCTAAGGTGCGATTGACAGCGGCACGAACCATGAGGCTGTGGCCGAATTCCGATCACGCAAAGTGGTTGCAGGAATTGCTCAGTGATATTCATATTGAAGTGCGAAACGTTGCTCGAACCATGCTGGTTCTGGTTGCTGCCGAGCGTCCGGAACTGAAGGAACAGATTGTTGCTCAGGCGGCCGCGCTATTGAAACCTGAATCCGCAGATTGGCAGGGGATGGAGCAGAGTCTGCTGTTGCTTGCGCAACTTCAGGCGACACAGTTTTCACAGGCTGCATTTGCATTGCTGAAGCACGCCCGAGATGAAGTTGTTGTCACTGCCGCGTGGCTGATACAGCTGTTTCCTGATGACGCCATACGTGATCAGGTGCAGGCTGAAATTGAACAGTGCGAGGAAAAACTAAGCCGCCTGGAACCTCCATCGAATGATGTGTCGATGCGAGAAATGATGCTCCTGCAATACGCCGGGCTGGTGCGATTGAAGGAGCTGCAGCCGATCATGGAACAACAGTTCTCCAAGTCTGCACAGGGATCTTCTGAGAAGCGTGCGTCTGCATTGTGGGCGCTGGGTGTCATTATGGAAAAGACCGCCAGCGAGCCGCTTGCAAAGAAGTATGAAGAGCGGATTCAGGATCGTAATTCATTGCCACCGGAAGAACTGTCTGTTCGGAGGAGTTCGGTGATGGCGTTGGGGCTGCTTCGGAGCAGGAGTTCTATTCCTGTGCTGACGGACGCTTACAAAATCGATCCGCCGGTTTCAGGAATCCCCGACACGGTTCGCTGGGTTCTGCCGCTGCTGGGGGAGCCAATGCTGCCCGCGATCGTCGCGTCTGAGAGTGGGATTGGTGGCTGGCGAATTACACCGGTTGATTGAAGATGCTGAGTTTCTCCTGTGGGCCGTCGCGATCGAAGTCATGATCTGAGTAATCTGTTTCGTTGATAATGCCGCATGGATCGATTCCGCGCAGGGAGTCGTGTTGCACACGCCATAAATGCGTCGTGGACTCACGGATTCCTGCCACTTTTCAAGGGAGATCTCTCTCGGGATGGGCAGCCTCAAGGAACTGTGTAAACGGGACGACTCGTTCAAAATGCGGCAGCAGAGAATGGTCGTGAGTCACCATGAACAGGGTCGCATTCACGCGGGAAGATTCCTCCAGCAGCAATCGTACAATCCGTTCGGAGTTGACAGGGTCCAGATTTCCGGTCGGTTCATCAGCCAGAATGATTCTGGGCGACAACAACAGGGCGCGACAAATGGCGACACGCTGACGTTCTCCCTGAGACAGCATCGTGATTGAACGCTGCTGCAGCGGCTTGAGTCCACAAGAATCCAGTAGCTCTTCCGCGCGACGTCTCAGATCTGCGGTCAGGACAATTGAAGGATGAATGCGGCAGGGAAGCAGCACATTCTCTACCACGTTCAGATACTCGATGAGCTGAAAATCCTGAAACACCATGCCAATGTTTCGCAGTCGAAACAGGCGTCGCTGGGAATCATTGAGTGCATGGACCGGGGTGTCTGCGATCGTGATGCGGCCTGAAGGAACAGGCAGGATGCCGGCCATGAGATTCAGCAGTGTAGTCTTGCCGGAACCACTGGGACCGATAATGACCACGGACTTTTCGGAAGTGAACTGCAGTTCCGGAATCTTCAGGGAAAAATGTCCGTCGCCGTAAGCGAATTGAAGATCGTGAATTGAGATCATATGCTGACGGCAATCAAAAACGGTCTGGAGCAAAGGATCGGCTCATGCTCGCAGCGGACAGGACGAGCAGGCTTTAGATCCCCCAGGTTTTGTATTCCGCAAATTGTAGAGCAGACACCTTGAATCCTCAGCCAATGCAGGAAAGTTTCTGATGACATCAAAGGTCTCACCCATTCCCGAAGGATATCATAGCGTCACACCGTACCTGCTGATTGGGGGCGCGAGCGCTGCGATCGATTTTTACGTACGGGCCTTTGGGGCTGTTGAAGGTTTGCGGCTTACAGGACCGGATGGTCGCATTGGACACGCCGAAATTCGGATCGGGGATTCTCACCTGATGTTGGCTGACGAGCACCCGGAAATGGATTTTCTGGGACCCCAAAGTCGCGGCGGCACTTGCGTGACGATGCATCTCTATGTGTCCGACGCCGATGCTGTTTTTGCTCGCGCAATTGCCGCTGGAGCAAAAGAACTGCGGCCATTGTGTGATCAATTCTACGGCGATCGAAGCGGAGCCGTGACCGATCCCTGGGGCCATGTCTGGTCGATCGCTTCACGCATTGAAGACATTACCTCAGACGAGATACAGCGACGCTTTCAGGAACTGTACGGCGACTGATCCCCGACGATCGCCCACATGAGTTCTTTTCTGACCCCCACTGGCGGCGCAAAATGTCCATGGAAGTTGTTCAAACACAAAAGCGATCTCGCAAAAGATTGTGGTTTTTTCGACTCATTATGTTTCTGATCGTCTATGGCGCTGTTGAGCTGATTTCGGTCATCGCCATTCGAATGATGCATTCGAAAGGCTCGATGGCTGTTCTTCACTCCTGGCAGAACGATGTGGCTTCGGGTGAGAGCGTTTCGGATGGTGCGTTTGAGACAATTCATCCGTATCTTGGCTGGGTTCATAATCCTCAGAACCCCGGGCAGGAGAATGTCGGAGCTCGGAAGACGCCCGTCAATCATCTGGGGTTTCGAGATGATGGGGAGAGCGTTTATCGGCGAGCTGATGATGTCTTTATTGTGGGCATCGCTGGTGGCTCTGTCGCGTTTCAGTTCTCGTGGGCCGCAGAAGAGCTTTTGAAGAAGCGGCTTGCCGAACATCTTCGTGTTCGTGGTCGACGAATTCAGTTTGTCCGTTTGGCTTTGTCGGGTTACAAGCAGCCTCAACAGTTGATGGCTTATTCATATCTGACGACGCTGGGAGCGGAGTTCGATTTGATCATCAATATCGATGGCTTCAATGAAACTGCGTTGGGAATTCGAGAGAACGCGGGAGCGGACACCGCTTTAGCTTATCCTCGGTCGTGGCATGCTCGAGCCATCATGATCGTGGATCCTCGTAAGTCTGCGGATACAGCGCGTTTGCTTGAACTTCGCGGCAAGCGTCAGAAGATGGCTCAGAATATTGTCGCGTCATCGTTCCGCTGGTCTCCGCTCATAAACTTTATTTGGCACCTCAGAGACAGAAATGCTCATAATGAATTGGCCGACCTTGGGCTGGAGGTTTCCCGGTCTCGGCGGTCAAGCTTTATCCATCATGGACCGGCGAACCCTGCATCGGAGGAGGCGGTGCAGGATGAGGCGATCGAAATCTGGCGGAGGTGCTCCCGCACGATGCATCAATTGTGTCAGGCTAACGGAACTCTGTATCTTCATGTCCTTCAGCCGAATCAATACGTACCGGGCTCGAAGCCTTTGAGTGAGTTTGAGAAAGAAAAATGCATCGACCCGAGCGGGCCGATCGGGATGACGGTCGAAACCCTGTTTCCTCGACTCATCAAAAGTGGCCTGGAAATGAAAGCTG
>JBIIIF010000055.1:0-32752 GCA_044235005.1 Planctomycetaceae bacterium
AAGGTCCCACCGTCAATTGCCTGCATTCACCGCAATGTTCCATGCAGTGATAGAAACGCCGTAAACTAAGCTGAGCTATAGTCTTAGCCTAAAATTTCTGCAAAATACAGCGCGCAAAGCCCGCGCCGCTGTTTTTCGGGAACGGGTCAGCATATCGTCGTCCTTTCCAACGTTCAACTGCAGAAGCCAAAGGTTCGCCGAGATTCGCCGAGCCGGAAATTGAATCAGGCAAGCGACAACGTCAATGAAACTTTCCTCTTCTCTTCTTCGGCAGTGCTGGTTTCTTGCCGGACCCACAGCCTGCGGGAAGTCGGCTGCGTCTTTGGTTCTTGCTGATCGACTTAATGCGGAGATTATTTCGCTGGATTCTATGGCGATTTATCGACGGATGGATATCGGAACGGCGAAGCCTTCCCGGTCCGATCGCCTAAAGGTTGCTCACCACCTGATTGATATCGCTGAGCCGCAGGAAGAATACAGTGTCGCCGAGTTCGTCCGTCACGCGGCTGGTGCGGCCAAAGAGATCGTCGCGCGGGGCCGGGTTCCTTTGTTCGTCGGCGGAACCGGGCTGTATTTGCGATCAATCCTCCGGGGGCTCTCCGAAGGGCCGGAGGCTAACTGGGAATTTCGTGGTTCGATGGAGCAACTGGCCATTCAGAATGGGCCGGAATGGTTACACAACAAGCTGAAAGCCTGCGACCCGGTGACCGCTGATCGTCTGCATTTGAAAGATATGCGGCGGATTATCCGTGCTTTGGAAGTATTTGAGCTCACGGGTCGACCAATTTCAGAGGATCAGCAGCACACTCCAGTTTCTGCTGAAGATCGGCCTCAAGTTGTCGTGTGGCTGGAGCCGCCCCGCGATTGGCTCAGAACGCGAATTGATCTACGCGTTGATCAGATGATGTCGGACGGCTGGCTTGAGGAGACTCGCGAATTGATGGCACTGCAGCCGCCGCCATCGCGAACAGCCTGCCAGGCGCTGGGGTACCGTGAACTGATTGATCATTTGAACGGTCAGGTGACGCGCACGGCTGCTGTTGAGCAAATCAAGATCTCGACGCGTCAATTTGCTAAGCGGCAGCATACGTGGTTTCGCAATCTGGAAGAATGCTGTTCCGTGGCCATCACTGGGTTCGAATCGCCGGAGATGATTGCAGACAAGATTCAGGCCCTTGGCAGCGGGGCGGGGGTTTAAACTTTGCTTTGTTGCGAGTCGCGGTCGGTTGAATGCAGGGCGTGGGCAAATCCGGCGGTAACTCAAGCGTGCGATGATTACTTCGCTTTGCTGGTGCGGTGGTTCAGAGTAGTCTGTGCTGTCTCCCGACGTTATGAACCTGTGATCAGAGTGTGGTCCGCCAATGCTTGTCCAGTGTACTCAATGCAGCAAGACACTAAAGGTTCCTGACACGGCTGCGGGAAAGCGGATTCGTTGTCCTGCCTGCTCCACCGTTGTTGATGTTCCGCTGAACGCTTCGACGACGCCATCGACAAGCGGTTCCGGGGCCGATGTCCAGAACCCGGCCGCAGGCAGTCCTCCAATCCGCAAAGCGCGTGCCGTCAGTTCGGAGTCACGCAGTGCAGCAGATGCAAGCCCTTTGGCTTCCGGCGGTTCAAAGTCAGCATCTTCATCGCCGGTGTCAAGGGAAACATCTTCGCGTGGGAGTTCGTCATCGAGTAGTCAACGCCGTGATTCGGTTCGAGGCGGTCGAGGTGCGTCTGCGGGGAGTACATCAGGTCAAAGGCCTCGGAAGGAATCAAGACCTGTAGAACAGGAAGATGACGACTTTGGTTATGGAAGCTATGAGGATGACGGGGCCGACTATTTTGAGTCGAATCCATTTGCACCGCCCAGGTCATCAACAGGAGTTTCTTCCGCTCGTTCCGGCGGCCAGGACGAGATTTCGTCGCGAAGACTAGCCGGTCTTGGGCTGCTGATTCAGGGTTGGGCAACGGTTTCTATATTCTTGTCGATCGTATTCATTGTCGTGGCCAGCTTCATTGCCGCTGCGATGGAACGCGGTGGAGGGGCGGGGTCTCAGGGGCTTTTGATTCTGATTGGATTTGCTGCCATTGGGATGTTTGTTGCTGCAATCGTTGTGTTGGTTGGGGAGTGTATCTGTATCGCGATTCCCCAGCGGAGTGGAGCAAAGGGGTTGATCATTGCCGCGATCTGTTGCCTGGCGGCTCAGGTTGTTGTCGGGGTGATTCAGGCACTGTCAGATCAAGGGGCCAGTAACCCGTTTCGCCCTTCACCCTTTCAGCAGGGGCCATCGGCGGGTCAGTTACTGCTTGCGTTGATCGGGTTCGTGACGGGGTTAGGGCATCTGATCTGTTTTGAGCTGTTCCTGAAGAAATCGTCGGAATACATGCGGCGAGACGATTTGGCTCGGCAGGCGATGACCATCCTGATTGGCATTCCAAGTTGCACCGTGCTGATCTTTGTGTGTTCGTTTTTGGCGCCGATTCTGGCCCGGACTTTGGCGCCAGTCATGGGTTTGGTTATGTTGGCGCCGATTCTGGCGGCCGGAATAGCCATGATTGTCTTCGCAGTCATGCATGTATCGCTTTTGTTCAGGGTTGGGTGGGCTCTGAGAAGCTGAATAGGGGAGTTTTGAGTGTTCTTGTGTCGCTCCGGCGAATTCCGAGGGCAAAACGGCACTCCTTCTTGACATCGAACCTGCTCTTTGACACGATGCCCGATTCGCATTGCGAACTCATGCACATTTGTCAACTTCTCTGCTGATGGGCGACTTTTGCCGGTCGTTCGATGCACAGCAGCGCTGGCAACGGGCGAGAGGGGGCTCGAAATGAATCACAGGCAGAATTCCTCGGAATAGCCTGCTGATTGAAGTGCTCCATGTCGAAAGCAATACCTCGCTGCGAAGGAACTCGTCGGATCGCATTGGCGGGTTGACAGGGACAACGTGATTTGTCGATGACAAAACTGGTTGGGACTGTCTTCAGTATCGTGGCGATCACATGATATTGGCGATTAAGTGTTCGAAAACTGGTATCTGATCAAAGTTTGCGTCTGGAAGAAGTGTCATGGCTGTACCTAAGAGAAGGCAATCAAAGACTCGTTCGCGGAAGCGTAACAGTCATAATGCGATTAAGCCTCGCCAATTGGCAAAGTGTCCACAGTGTGGCACGATGGCTCCAACCCACGTTGTTTGTCCAACGTGTGGCTACTATCAGGGCCGAACTCTGGTTGAAAGCGTTGAGGAATAACTTCCATGCGGATCGCCCTGGATGCGATGGGCGGTGATTTTGCTCCCGGCCCGAACATCGTCGGTGCATTTGAAGCCGTTGAGCGAATCCCGAATCTGGAAGTCCTGCTGGTAGGTGATCGCCCTCGACTGGAAGAAGAAATCGCCAAAGTCGGCTCTCTGCCTCCGAGTATTCAGATTGTTGAATCTGAGGGTTTCGTCGGAATGGAAGAGAAGCCGACTGTCGCGCTGCGCGAGAAGCCGAACTGTTCGATCGTTCGTTGCTGGCAGTTGATGGCGTCCAGAGACGTAGAAGCGGTTGTCAGTGCAGGGCACACCGGGGCTGTCGTTGCGGCGGGGCTGAGAACTCGCCTGTTCCTGAAGGGCGTAAAGCGCCCGGGGATTGCAGTCCGCCTGCCGACGATTAATGGATCCTGCATCCTGATTGATGTCGGTGCGAATCCTGCGGCTCGACCGGAGCATCTGGCCCAGTATGGCTTGATGGGGTCGGTATGGGCTCGGGAAATGCTGGGCATTGAGTCGCCGCGCATTGGTCTGATGAATATCGGCAGCGAGGAAGGCAAGGGGACCGATCTTTATCGAGACACCCACACGATGCTGGCCAATTCGAAATTGCACGGCACATATATCGGCAACGTGGAAGGACGCGGTCTGTATCACGGTGAAGCCGATGTAATCGTCTGCGAAGGCTTTGTTGGAAACGTGGTACTGAAGGTCAGCGAAGGGATGGCAGAGTTCATCCTGAAGACCGTCGGCGGCGCGATGATGAAAGCTCTTTCTTCTGAGCGTGATCTTGCGAAGCAGACCCTGGGTAAGCTCACCGACCAATTCCACTATCAGGAGTCCGGTGGAGCGCCGTTGCTGGGTATTGATGGTGTCTGCATCATCTGTCACGGCTCCAGCGATCATCGATCGATTCGGAATGCCCTGAAGATGGCGACGGAGATCGACAACCACCACATTAATTCGCGCATTACGGATCTGCTGGCTCAACAGAATCTGCCTCAGTAGACTGATGGGCCGGCCGGTTCGCTTCGGCCTTCGACTTCGCTCTGTCGCATCAGCCCCATTTTGGCTGCGCAAAGGAGAATTCATGTCCAAGATTGCATTGTTCTTTCCTGGTCAGGGAGCCCAGCACGTCGGGATGGGCCGCAAGCTTGCAGCTCAGTATCCGAAAGCTCGTGAGCTTTATGACCGAGCTGCTGACATCATGGGCTTTGATCTGGCGAAGCTTTGCTTTGAAGGTCCCGCCGAAGAACTGGATTCTACGGTCATCAGTCAGCCGGCGTTGTTTGTGACCAGCCTGGCCGCCCTGGAAAAGCTTCGAGCGGACTCACCGGAAATCGTGCTGGCCTGCGAGATGGCGGCCGGGTTGAGTCTGGGCGAGTATACGGCTTTGGTGTTTTCCGGAGCGATGTCGTTTGAAGATGGGTTAAGAGTCGTCAAACGCCGCGGCGAAGCAATGCAGGCGGCGGCCGATGCAACTCCTTCCGGAATGGTCAGCATTCTGTTGATGGAGCGTCCTCAGGTTGAGCAGATCTGCAAAGAAGCGTCTGCTCATGGTCCGATTCAGATCGCCAATTTTTTGTGCCCGGGTAACCTCGTTGTCAGTGGAGAAAACGCTGCCTGTGAACGTGCTGCAGAGCTGGCAGTGGCGGCTGGTGGTCGAGCAATTCCTCTGGCTGTTGCTGGAGCTTTCCACACGGAGATTATGCGTCCGGCTGATGAAGCCCTGGCCGAAGTTCTTGCGGAAGTCGAAATCCGTACTCCTGAGATTCCTGTGGTTTCCAACGTCGATGCTCAGACCCATACGGATCCGGAAGAGATTCGTCAGCTACTGATCCGGCAAGTGCTCAACCCGGTCCGCTGGGAAGATTCGATCAATCTGATGTTGGGCGAGGGGTGCGATGACTTCTATGAAGTCGGCCCCGGCAAAGTTCTAAAGGGACTGTTAAAGCGCATCAGCCGCAAGACCAACTGCACGACGATCAACGATTCATTCGATGAGACGGGTGGCGTGTAGTTCGGATGAGCTGTTGAGCCCGCTATCAGCGCCTTCGGTTCGAGTGACTATTCAATGTGGCAGGGAATTCAATGCCTCGGCGATTCGTGATCCTTGAGCACGATCATCCTTTTCTGCATTGGGATTTGCTGCTGGAAGAAGAATGCTCCGCGCGAACCTTGAGGCTGCTCAGGAAGCCGTGTCTCGGGGAACCGATGGCCGCGGAGCCATTGCCGGATCATAGACTGATGTATCTGGACTATGAGGGCGTTGTGAGCGGAGATCGTGGAAGTGTAAAGCGCTTTCTTTCGGGAACCTACCAACCGATCCCGGATCCGCCAGACGTTTTAGCCTTTGCGCTGTTGGACAACAGCTTTGCGAAGTCGGTACGGATTCGGGCCCTTGAGGATGGTCGACTGTTTGTGTCTTTCGCGTGACAAGGGACGTCATCCTGCTCGACAGGAATCTGCCGGTTCGAACTTCGAGATGACACTCGGTCTGCATTCAAAAAAAACGCTTACACCAGATGGCGTAAGCGTTCAGTCGAGAGATTCTGACCAGACGTTGATCGGAGCCGCCTCTATGGGCTCCGATCTGCGTGTTGGACAGAGGTTAGATCACGTTGGCCACCTGGACAGCAAGACCACTTGAGAGCAGGTTTGTGGTCAGGACCGCTGTCAATGACCCGATTCGAGTTGGTCGAGTTGTGAAGGTGATGGTGAGCGTCGTTGCCGTAGCGGCGGTGACCGTCCCCACGGCTCCGTTGTTGAAGACCACTCGATTGTTGGCAGCAACTGTTGAGAAGCCGAATCCCGAAATTGTTATGGTGTTTGACGTGATGGCCAGGTTGGCAGTGTTGGCTGTCACCACGGGGATGACATTGGCAACCTGGACCGCTGCCCCGCTGGATGTTCCATTGGTCGTAACAATAGCGGTCAGACCTCCTACGGTCTGTGGTTTCGTGGAGAATGTCACAATCAGCGAAGTCGCGGTGGCTGTTGTTACGGTTCCCACGGCTCCGTTGTTGAAAGCGACTGTATTGTTCGCGGCCACGGTGCTGAAACCGGCACCGGTGATCGTCACTGTGGCTGCATTCGCTGCCAGCGTGGCGGTCGAGACCGTTACTGCTGGTGCGACTGTAGCGATCTGGACAGCCGCTCCGCTGGACATCAGATTCGATGTGACGACGGCAGTCAGACTGCCAAGTGCCGTTGGTTTGGTGGAAAATGTCACGGTAAGCGAAGTCGCAGAGGCCGCAGTGACAGTTCCGACAGCTCCGTTATTCATAACCACAGTGTTCTTGGCGGCAACCAGATCGAATCCGAAACCGCTGATAACCATAGTGGCCGCGTTGATCCCCAGACTGGTGGTGCTGCTGGTGACAATTGGAGTTACTGTCGCCACCTGAACTGCAGTTCCGCTGGATATGCCACTGGTCGTGACAATTGCGGTCAGACTGCCGGCTGTTGCTGGTTTTGTCGAGAACGTGACAGTCAGCGATGTTGTTGTGGCAGAAGTCACAGCACCGATAGCTCCCCTGTCGAAGACCACGGTGTTATTTGCAGCGATCGGGCTGAAGTTGCTGCCGCTGATTGTGACCGTGTTACCAGTAGCCGCGATGCTGGTGGTGGTTGATGTCACCACAGGCGCCACTGTGGCTATCGGAGTGGCGGCGCTGCTGAATGCTCCGGTCGTTACCACCACGGTCAATGGGCCGCCAATGTTTGGTAAGGCTGCGAGTGTGACGCTGAGAGACGTCGTCGTTGCAGCCGTGATAATGCCCACTGCTCCATTGTTGAACGCAATCGAATTATTAGTGATCGTTGAACTAAACCCGAAACCCGCAATGGTCAGTGTGGTTGTTCCGGTGGCCAGAGCGGTTGTGCTTGAGGTGACCGTTGGCACTACCGTAGCCACCTGAACAGCGCTGCCACTGCTCAAGCTGTTCGTTGTGACAACAGCCGTGAGATTTCCGACAATTGTCGGCCTTGATGACAAAGTTACGGTGAGTAAAGTTGTCGTTGCCGCGGTCACAGTGCCGACCACGCCGCCGCTGAAGACGACCGTGTTACTGGCGGCTGTTGTGGAGAATCCAAATCCGCTGATCGCGATCGTTGCGGAGTTTGCTCCCAGGCTTGCGTTGCTGCTGGTCACTTTCGGGATCACGTTGGCGATCTGAACAGCAGCTCCATTAACGATTGAGTTGGTCGTTACCACCGCAGTCAGGCTTCCAGCCGATGTTGGCCGTGTGGAGAACGTTACCGTAAGGGCTTGCTGTGTCGCTGCGGTGACTGTACCGATGGCACCGTTGTTAAAAACGACTACGTTACGTGAAGCCACGGGGTCGAACGCGAATCCGTTGATCGTCACCGTGTTGCTGTTGGCTGCCAGGTTTACCGTACTGCTGGTGACCATCGGGATGACAGTCGCCACCTGAATCGCTGCGCCGCTGCTGACACCATTTGTCGTGACGATTGCCGTCAGGCTGCCGACAGACGCGGGTCTTGTAGAGAACGTCACCGTAAGAACCGTTGCCGTTGCCGTCGTAACCGTTCCAACGGCCCCGCTGTTCAGGACAACCGTATTGTTGGCCGGAGTTGGGTCGAAGCCGAAGCCCGTAATGGTCAGGGTGGCCGCATTCGCCAGAAGGTTGCTGTTGGTCGCTGTGACGACAGGAGTCACTGTTGCGACTTGCACTGCCGTCCCGCTGCTCATACTGTTAGTTGTCACCACCGCGGTCAGGCTGCCCGCTGTTGTTGGTCTTGTTGACAGAGTCACGGTCAGGGAAGTCGCTGTCGCAGCGGTCACTGTCCCCGCCGCACCATTATTAAAGCTGACCGTGTTTCTGTTAGCAACGGGATCGAATCCCAACCCGTTGATTGTCAATGTCGTGGCATTCGCCGCCAGACTGGAAGTGCTGCTGGTTACGACAGGGATCACACTCGCGACTTGTGTGGCAGTGCCGCTGGCAATGCCGTTCGTTACGACGATGGCCGTCAAACTGCCAGCCGTTCGTGGCTTGATCGAGAATGTGACAACAAGTGAAGTCTTTGTTGCGGCGGTGACTGTACCGATCGCATTGTTGTTGAAGGCCACAAGATTCTGCGACGCAGTCGGATTAAACCCGGATCCGTTAATCGTCACCGTTGTCGCATCTGCGGATTGGTTCACCGTGCGAACGGTGACGACAGGTCGAGCGTTTGCCACCTGCACTGCGGAGCCGCTGCTGACGCCGTTTGTGGTCACGACGGCTGTCAGGCTTCCAGCGGCGGCTGGGTTAAAGGAGAACGTAACTGTGAGGGTTGTCGCGGTTGCTGCAGTGACAGTTCCTACAGCGCCGTTGTTGAAGACCACGGAGTTGTTGGCTGCAGTGGTATCGAAGCCAAAGCCATTGATGACCAGTGTTGCCGCATTCACCGCCACGTGCGATGTATTGGTTGTCACAACCGGGATTACGGTCGCCACTTCGATGGCTGCTCCGCTGCTGACACTGTTTGTTGTCACTACAGCGGTCAAACTTCCGGCAGCATCCGGCCGGGTTGAAAAAGTGATAGTCAGCGTAGTTGCCGTAGCTTCGGTCACTGTTCCTACAGCACCATTGTTGAAAACAACCGTGTTGTTCGCGGCAGTGGTGTCAAAGCCAAAACCGTTGATCGTCAATGTGTCAGCATCAGCGGCCAGATTGATCGAGCTGCTTGTAACGACGGGTGTTACCGAAGCCACCTGAACAGCAGAGGCATTACTGATACCGCCGGTTGTCACGATGGCTGTAAGGGATCCGGCCGTTGCCGGCTTTGTGGAGAAGGTTACAGTGATGGATGTGGCACTGGCCGAGGAGACGTCGCCCACGGCTCCATTGTTCAGAGTGACAGTGTTATTCACCGCGGTTGCGTCGAAGCCAAATCCGTTGATCACGAGTGTCGATCCGTTGGCGCTTAAACTCGCCGTGCTGCTGGTCACCACAGGAATCACAGTGGCAACCTTTTTCGCAGTGCCGCTGCCCAGAGTATTGGTGGTGACTACTGCTGTCAGGTCGCCGGCTGTTGTCGGAGAAGTGGAGAGCGTAATCGTCAATAAAGTCTCTGTCGCAGTTGTGACGGTGCCTATCGCGTCGTTGTTGAAAACGACGATATTGTTCAGAGGTACTGGATCAAATCCGAAACCGGAAATCGTGATCGTTGTGGCATTGGCCGCAATGTTCACGTTGCTGGTTGTAACGACCGGAATTACTGTGGCGACCTGGAGAGCGGATCCGCTGCTCATCCCGTTTGTGGCGACAACGGCCGTCAAAGGTCCGGCAGTGGCCGGCAAGGTGGTAAATGTCACCGAGAGAGATGTAGCTGATGCCGAATCGACGGTGCCGACTGCTCCATTGTTGAATGTCACGGTGTTATTGGCGGCAGTCGTGTCAAAGCCAATACCATAGATTGTGAGTGTGTTTGTGTTTGCCGTGATGAAGTTTGAGGTTTCTGCAGTCACTACGGGAACGACGTTTGCGATTTCCACAGCCGAGCCGCTGGAAAGTGAATTCGACTCGACGACCGCTGTCAATGCCCCCGCTGCTGTCGGGTTTGTTGTAAAAGTAACGGTGAGAGATGTTGCAGAAGCAGATGTGACAGTGCCTTCTGCACCGTTGTTGAATGTCACGGTGTTATTGGCTGCGATCGAGTCGAATCCCAATCCATTGACAGTCACTGATGTGGCATCAGCAGCGACTGTTGCAGAGCTGCTGGTGACGACGGAGAAGACGGTTGCAACCTGAATTGCCGCACCACTGTTGACGCCGTTGCTGGTCACGATGGCCGTCAACGCAACAGGTGAAGTCGGTTTTGTGCTGAACGTTACTGTCAGTGAAGTCGCTGAAGCAGCAGTCACCGTTCCTACAGCACCATTGTTGAAAACAACGGTATTGTTGGCTGCAGTCGTATCAAAGCCGAATCCGGTGATGGACAGCGTTGTGTCGTCAGCAAGCAGACTCGAAGTGCTGGTCGACACGACAGGAACAACAGTGGAGACCTGTACGGCTGCTCCACTGCTCCGACTGTTCGTGGTGACGATCACCGTCAGGCTGCCTGCAGAAGTAGGAGCGGTAGTCAGGTTGACAGTGAGTGTTGTGGCTGTTGCCGCCGTGACGGTCCCCGCGGCGCCATTGTTGAAAATCACTGTGTTGTTGACTGGATTGGTGGAGAATCCAGTGCCCGTGATGATCAGTGTGCTGGAGTTCGCAGCCAGGCGAGCTGTTGTATTGGTAGTCACAACAGGTCTTACATGTGCAATCGAGACGCCCGAACTGCCTGCGATGCTATTGGAAGTAATCGATGCGGTGAGAGTTCCGGCGGCAGCCGGTTTGGCGGAGAAAGTAACCGTCAGCGACGTGGCGGTTGCTGCGGTAACAACACCCTCTGCTCCGTTATTGAAGGTAACGATGTTTCTGCTCGGCACGGTATGAAAGCCAAATCCACTGATCGAGACGGTACTGGCATTCGCTGCGAGGTTTGTGGTGGATGAGGAAATCACGGGGGTAACAGTTGCGACCTGAATCGCTGGCCCGCTGGACATACTGTTTGTCGTGACGATCGCCGTCAAGCTGCCTGAAGCGGCAGGTTTGGCGGAGAAAGTGACAACCAGAGATGTTGTTGTCGCTGCGGTGACGGTGCCAACGGCCCCATTGTTGAAAACAACAGTGTTCTGGGATGCGGTTGCACTGAAGGCGAGGCCGGTGATGGTTAATGTGCTGGCGTTTGCAGCCAGACTTGAGGTGCTTGTGGTGACTGAAGGGACAACGGCCGCCACGACCATCGCTGCACCACTTGACACTCCGTTTGTGACAACGATTGCGGAAAGACTTCCAACTGAAGTCGGCCGAGTCGAAAGCGTTATGGTGAGAGTTGTTGCCGATGCGGCAGACACGGAGCCAATGACTCCGTTGTTAAAGGTGACGGTATTGTTGACCAGTGTTGTGTCGAATCCGCTTCCAATGATGGTCAATGTTGTGGCGTTTGCTCTCAGGATGTTGCCAGTATTGGCCAAGACAACCGGAGTTACGGTTGCGATCTGAGTCGCGGAACCGCTGGTCTCGGAATTGGTGGTCACGATAGCCGTCAGGCTGCCTGCCCTCGTCGGTTTCGTGGTCAGTGTTACCGTGAGCGATGTGGCCGTCGCAGACGCTATTGTACCCACGGCGCCGTTATTGAATGCCACCGAGTTGTTCGCTGCCGTTGGGTCGAAACCGAATCCACTTATTGTCAGAGTATTCGCGTTGGCGAGCAGGCTGGCTGTGCTGCCGGTGACAACAGGAGTAATCTCTGCGATCTGTAGTGCGGTACCACTGTTCTGGCTGTTGGTTGTCGCGATGACCGTCAGACTGCCCGCCGTGGCTGGCCGCGTTGAAAAAGTAACTGTCAGCGAAGTGTTAGTTGCAGCAGTTACGGTGCCCACAGCGTTGTTGTTGAGCACAACTGTGTTACGGGAAGCGATTGGGTCAAAACCAAATCCGCTGATTGTCAGCGTATTGGAGTTTGCTGCGAGAGCCCCTGTGCTGCTGGTGATCACCGGCCTGACGGTGGCAATCTGCACCGCAGTGCCGCTTGTTTGTCCGCCCGTAGTCACAATGGCTGTCAGGCTTCCGGCGGCTTTGGGTCTCGTCGAGAAGCTGATTGTGAGGGAAGTCGTAGTCGCTGCGGTTACGCTTCCCACGGCTCCATTGTTGAATTGAACGGTATTGTTCGAAGGCGTTGTCGAATCGAATCCGAAACCGGCGATTGTCATCGTCGCGGCATTAGCCAGAAGGTTCGAGGTGTTGCTGGTCACAACAGGCTTGACGGTGGCCACCTGCACGCCGGATCCGCTATCGAGGCTGTTCGTTGTTACAATGGCTGTCAGGCTGCCCATCGTTTCAGGAGCTGTATCAAACCCAACCGTCATCGATGTTGCAGTGGAGGAGATCACGGTCCCGACAGCTCCACTGCTCAACGTCACGGTATTGTTAGCGGCAGTCGTGTCGAAACCCAGCCCCGCGATTACGACCGTGGCCGCATTTGCTGCGAGGCTCGCTGTGCTGCTGGTGACTACGGGAGTGATCGCTGCGATTTGGGTGGCACTTCCGCTGTTTTGACTGTTTGTCGTAACAATCGCCGTCAGACTGCCGGCAGTGGAGGGCTTTGTAGAAAACGAAACCGTCATTGAAGTCGGAGTGGCCGAGGTAATGGTACCTGCCGCGCCGTTGTTCAGTGTGACTGCATTATTTGCGACGGTCGGGTCGAATCCGAATCCGTTGATGGTGATCGTTGATGCATTGGCAGCAACCTGTGCCGTTGACGATGTTACTACTGGTTTCACGAGTGCTACTTGAACCGGAGCACCACTGCTGACGCCATTGCTGGTTACCACGGCTGTGAAACTACCGGCAGTCACCGGCCGAGTTGTCAGGTTCACCGTTAACGATGTCGCTGTGGCAGCGGTGATTGCCCCCACAGCTCCATTGTCGAAAGTGACCGAGCCGTTTGATGGAGTGGAATCGAATCCCAGACCAGCAATGATGACGGTGTTGGCGTTCGCTGCAAGAAAGGCTGAGCTGCTGGTCACGACTGGTGCAACGGTAGCAACCTGCGTTGCTGTGCTGCTGGCCCCATTCGTCACTACGGTCGCATTCAATGGGCCGGCAGTTGTGGGGGGAGTGGTCAGTGTCACTGTCAAAAGAGTGGCAGTCGCGGCGGAAACAGTTCCGACCGCCCCATTGTTGAAGGTAACAGTATTGTTCGAAGCAGTTGTGTCGAATCCATCGCCATCAATCAGGAGCGTCGTTTCATTGGCTGGAATGCTCGCGGGGTTGCTGATCACGTCAGGAACAACCGTAGCGATCTGGACGGGAGAACCGCTGCTGACGCTGTTGGATGTAACGACTGCGGTGAGATTTCCTGCCGAGGATGGTTCGGTCGTAAACGTGACCGTCAATGACGTGGCCGTGGCGGCTGTAACAACACCTACGGCTCCTCTATTGAACGAAACACTGTTGTTAGAGACGATCGGATCGAAGTCCGTACCGTTGATGACGACTTCTGTTGCCGAAGCAGACAATGAAGTCGTCGCCAGTGTGACGGACACGCTGAGCAGAGTGCGATCTTCCAGAGCTTCCAGTGATTCTATCGCTGAGGGACGAGTCCCAATCAAACGATTTCGAGACTTGCGGCGACGAGTCGAGTCCTTCTGAAGGAATCGGAACGAAAACAGATTCAGAAACGAAATCAGACTTTTCCGCGGCATTGTGAATCTCTCGTCAACCAGAGCAATAGGGGATATATGAGGTGAGTTCACGCCCTTGATTGGTTCGGGCAAACGGAAGCAAGCAGCGTCAGCATGTTCGCTTCACGCCGTTCAACTCACAGCGCAGGACCGCGCGCACGGCTTCCGCAGTCAACGCACGCCATCGGATCGACTTGCCGCGAAAACAATAAACTTCTGCTGCTGCAGCAACTGGCGGGATACACCTTTTGAATGTGCTGGATCTGAGAATTCCGAAGAACCACAATTATGCGGTGACTCTTCGGCGAACAACGATCAGGTAAGCCGTTCCGAATCTCGAATGCGGTTTGCGTTTTAACGCGCAGGCAAAATAGAATGGTGGCACGCTGGTTGTGAAGGCCTTCCGTATCGGTCTCGACCGATGCTTTGAAGAGGACCGTGCGTGGGTTCCAGTCCGCTGTTCAGTTTGACTTTGGCAGAGATCCTATGTTGCAACTTGCTGGAACTCGTTTATCGCGGACCTTATGCGGATGGTTCCTCATCACAAGTTCGTTCTTCTGCGGGTTTGCCTTTTCAGATGATCCTGTCGCATCCCGGTCAAGTGGTCCAGGTGTCACGGAAACAGACCCGGCAAAGGTGGAGTACTTCGAGACAACGGTTCGACCTTTGCTGGCGAAACGCTGTTATGAATGTCACTCGACTGAAAAAGGACCCGACAACGGAAGCCTGATTCTGGATACCGCAGAGGGCATCGCTGCCGGTGGAAGTCGAGGAAAACTTATCTCAACAGAAGATTCTGCGAAGAGTCTCCTGCTGCACACGGTTCGCTATACCGATGTCGATCTCCAAATGCCCCCGGAAGGAAAATTGCCCGATGAGGAAATCGCTGTTCTTGAGCGATGGATCACTGACGGTGCAGTTTTGCCGGAATACAAGGTGGCTCCGAGACCAGCCACCCATGAAATCGATTTTGAATCTGCTCGGCAGTTCTGGTCGTTTCAGTCTCTGAGTTCGGCCCCGGTTCCAGCAGCAGGAGAAAGCGACTGGGTGCGTCGTCCTCTGGACGCCTTTATTCTGGCTAGGTTGAACGAGCACAAGCTGGCTCCCAATCCGGAAGCTGACCGCGCGACATTACTAAGACGGCTCACGTTTGACGTGATTGGCTTGCCGCCAACTCCGGAAGAGCTGGATGCGTTCGAGAACGATCAGTCGCCAGATGCGATCGAAAAAGTGATCGATCGATTACTTGCGTCACCTCATTTCGGAGAGCGATGGGCCAGAGTCTGGCTGGATCTGGCGAGATACACGGACTTCACTCCTGACTGGCAAAGTCCGACAGATCGAGGCTGGATGTATCGTGATTGGGTCGTTCAGGCGTTCAATCAGAACATGCCTTATGACCAGTTTCTCCGACTGCAACTGGCGGCCGATCTGATTCCTGAAACGCAGCCCGCGGATCTTGCGGCACTTGGATTCATCGGCCTGAGTCCAACCTATTGGAAGGAACTGGCTCTTGCTCCCTCGGTGATTGAGCAGATCGTTGCTGATGAATGGGATGAACGGATCGATGCGGTTTCTCGCACGTTTCTGGGGCTGACAGTCTCCTGTGCACGATGTCATGACCACAAGTTTGATCCGATTTCGACACAGGACTATTACGGGCTGGCTGGAGTCTTCGCGAGTTCTCAGCTTGATGAACGACCTCTGCTGCCAGCGTCGGAAGTCGCGGCCGTGAAGGCTGTTCGGCAGCAGATCAAGGACCTTGAAGCCAAATTGAAGCCACTCAAGGAGCAGAAATCTCCTGAAGCAGAAGCTGTCGAAAAGCAGATCGCTGATCTGAAGGCTGCGAACCCGAATGTCGAACTTCCGTGGGCTCATGTGTTGCGAGAAGCCAGTCTGTATGTGCAGCCGGATGGAGCTGATCGCACAAGGCTTGAGTATCGTGAAGGGGAGTTTCGAGATCTTCCTGTGTTTCGCCGGGGCAATCCATCGAATCCCGGTGAAGTTGTACCGAGGCGTTTTCTGAAGGTCTTTCAACCGGTTGAAGAGCCGCGATTCACAAAGGGCAGTGGTCGAGCCGAACTGGCGGAATCGCTGTTGACGAAGTCACACGGGTTGGTGGCTCGAGTCATTGTCAACCGCATCTGGGATCAGCATTTCAATGGCGGGCTGGTGCGTACTCCGAGCGACTTCGGTGCACAGGGAGATCGGCCGACACATCCCGAATTACTGGAGTATCTGGCGGCAGAATTTGTGAGTCATGGATGGGACTTGAAATGGCTGCATCGCGAGATCCTTCTGTCGGCGACTTATCGGCAATCGGCTGCTTTTCGAGACGATGGCAATCTTGTCGATCCGGCCAACAACCTTCTGTGGAGATCAAATCGTCGTCGGCTGGATATCGAAATGTGGCGTGATGCGACGCTTGCTGTCTGCGGAAAACTGGATCTGAAAATGGGAGGTCCTTCACAGCCAATTGATGATCTCAATAACGTGCGTCGCACAATTTACGTGAAGGTAGAGAGAGAAGAACTGCATCCTATGTTGCGGATGCATGATTTTCCGGAAGCGAGTTCCCACAGCCCACGGCGCGATCCGACGACGACTCCGTTACAGCAGTTGTTTGTTCTGAACTCGGCGTGGATGGAACAACAGTCGTCAGCTCTTTATGAACGGCTGAGACCGATTGAAGATCATCAAGAGCGACTGCGGGCCTGTTATCGTTTGTTGTTTGCTCGAGAACCCAATGCTCGGGAACTGGAGCTTGCAGCACAGTACCTACAGACTGGCAGCGTTGCGTCTGAGGCGGAACAAGCCGCTCGTTGGAACGATTACCTGCAAGCGCTGCTGGGGCTGAATGAGTTTCATTTTATCGATTAAGATCGAGATCGTTGTAAGCGTTTTCGTTTAACGGCGAGCCGCACGCGTGGGCGAAATCGGGCCACGACGCCTGCGGCTTGCCGTTAAACGATTAAGTCAACAGCCCCCGTGCACATCGATCAATAAATCGAGATTCCGTCAGCGACCTTTACGCCGATACGAAAGAAATGCGGCCAGCGAGTCCGCATGAGGCTGATCGGTTGTCAGGGGAACCAAACTGATTCGATGCCGATTGCATCCGTTCGTTAGCTGTTCTCGGAACAGAGTCAGCTTCTCCAGATAAGCTCGTCGAATCTGGGCTGGATCCACGAGATGCCGATTCGTCGCTGATTCGAGCGAGGCAAACTGCGTCCATTGCCGGAACGGGAAATCGAGTTCATCCGGGTCCCAGATCTGGAAGATCAGGATCTCATGATTTGAGTGGCGAAAATGAGCCAGTGCCTTCATAAGCTGATCGACGTCACCGAACAGGTCCGAAATGATCACCACAAGACCTCGGCGGTGAAGCTTTGAGACCATCTCGTGAAATACGGTGCCTAATTCTGTTTCGAACTCCGGCTTTTGGGCCGTCAGTTCGTTGATGATCACTTGCAGATGTTTTGGCCGTGCTCGCGGAGGAATGTAGCGACGCACCTGCTTGTCAAAAGTCACAAGTCCGACACTGTCCTGTTGTTGCAACAGAAGATAAGTCAGACAAGCGGCCGTGCGAACGGCATAAGCATGCTTGCTAATTCCATTGCTGCGTGATCCGCTGTAAGCCATTGAACCGCTGGAATCCAGCAGGATCGTGCATCGCAGGTTCGTCTCTTCCTCGTACTCACGAATATACAGTCGATCTGTTTTCCCGAACAGTTTCCAGTCGATCGTACGAATGTCGTCGCCGGGAACATACGAACGATGCTCCTTGAACTCCACGCTGAAGCCTTTATGAGGCGAACGATGGAGCCCTGAACAGAAGCCTTCGACCACTCCCTTGGCGAGAATCTGCAGGCTGGAGAATCGAGCGATATCGCCGCCTGACAGTAAGTCTGATACGTGTGCCATGAGATCTTTCCGTCGGAGTGCTTAGCTGGACAGCGCCATGTTGCTCCCTCTCCCTCGATTTTTGCGGAGAGAGAGCGTGTTGTTAGATTGCAGGATGGACGCAAAAAATTGGGGGAGAGGGCTGGGGTGAGGGGCTCGTTTTGGACCGCTGCCACCCGGGAAAGCCCCCTCATCCGGCCTGACGGCCACCTTCTCCCCCGAGGGAGAGAAGGGCCACTGTGTCACTCGGCAAATTATGGTCAGGAAACTCCTTCGGTGAATCGGAGTCGTCAAACATTGCGCTGTCCAGTTAAAGCAACTGCCTCGAGGCTTTTGGCAATTCACGCAGCAGCCGCCGAACGATGTCGTCGACGCTGACTCCTTCGGCTTCGGCATTGAACGTCGGCACAATGCGATGTCGAAGAACAGGGAAGGCCAGTGCCTCGGCGTCATCACGAGTCACATGGTGACGACCATGCAGCAGCGCGCGAGCTTTTGCTGCCAGTACAAGCTGCTGACAGGCTCGTGGTCCAGGTCCCCAGTCAATCAGATCGCGAACCCACGAGGCCGTCGTGGGATCTTTTGGTCTGGCTGATCGCACAAGATCCAGCACGAAATTCTTGACGTGTTCAGGAAGAGGAACGAGCCGCACGGTTTGCTGGTACTCGATAATTTCTGCGCCGGAAACTACCGGCTGTGGTTTGGCCGACATTGTCGACGTTGTGCGATCGATGATCTCACCTTCTTCATCCCGGCTTGGATAATCCACAATCACATTGAACAAAAAGCGGTCGCGCTGCGCTTCTGGCAGCGGGTAAGTTCCTTCCTGTTCGATCGGGTTCTGAGTCGCCAGTACAAAGAATGGTTCATCGAGACGATACGTTGTTCCGCCAACGGTGACTTCGTGCTCCTGCATGGCTTCCAGCAGCGCGGCCTGTGTCTTGGGCGGAGTTCGGTTGATTTCATCCGCCAGCAGCATCTGAGTAAAGATTGGACCCTTGTCGAAGACCAGATCGCGGTGCCCGGTTTCTCGATTCTCCTGAATGATGTCCGTACCGGTAATGTCGGCCGGCATCAGGTCGGGAGTAAACTGGATTCGATGAAACGAAAGGCTCATCGACTCAGCCAGGGATCTGACCATGAGAGTCTTCGCAAGTCCCGGGACACCTTCCAGAAGACAATGTCCACGTGCCAGAATTGCGATCAGCAGCTGTTCGACGACATCTTCCTGTCCGACAACAATGCGTCCGACTTGTTCACGGATTTTTTTACACGCTTCCACAAGTCGCGCTGCACGCTCCTGATGGTCAACTGGAATTGTCTCGGCCTGTGGAGACATAACTTGATCCTCTAAGAATATGAACAGAGTCTTCAGGCGGGATTTTGACGCAATGGCGGTCGGAATGTCTATTCACGCAGGGTCCGATGTTTCGTAGACTCGAAACTCCCCAGCGAGGCGCGTGGCAGCGAGTTGATTGAATCCCCCGGAGCCTGCCTGAGGGGATGTGGGGCTTTGGGCTTTTGTACCACTGACAATAACCCAATCTTTGCTGAGGCAGAAGCCATTAAACCCCCGACGCAGGCGGGCTGTTGATTTAGTCGCATTCTTCGGTCTTCTATTTACCGCCCAGCCGGAGGCGCAGGCCAGCATAAAAGCCGGCGCCTCCGGCTGGGCGGTAAACGACTAAATCAACAGACTGCTAGCTCAACACGTCCTTAAGCACGACGCCATGAACATCGGTCAGACGCATGTCACGGCCACCGAAGCGGTAGGTCACTCGTTCGTGATCCATCCCCATCAGATGCAGCATGGTGGCATGCATGTCGTGAATCTCGGCCTTGTTTTCGACGACTTTGTAACCGAATTCATCAGTGGCTCCGTAAATCGTTCCACCTTTGATTCCGCCGCCAGCCATCCACATGGAGAATCCGTATTGATTGTGGTCGCGTCCGTCGGAACCCTGAGCAAAGGGTGTACGCCCAAATTCTCCGGACCAAACGACCAGAGTTCTCTGCAGAAGGCCTCGCTCCTTGAGGTCCGTCAGCAGACCGCCGATCGGCTTATCGACTGATTTTGCGTTCTTTGTGTGTCCGTCAACCAGATTGCTGTGCTGATCCCAGCGGTCGCCGTTTCCGCCGGGGCAGGTTAGTTCGATGAATCTCACGCCTCGTTCGACAAGTCGCCGGGCCAGCAGGCATTCACGTCCGAATGATTGCGTGTTTGGGAACTCATCGAATATGCCATACATCTGCTGAGTCTCGCGAGTTTCACCACTGAGATCCATCAGGTCCGGCACGGCCAACTGCATTTTGGCGGCCAGTTCATAGTTCACAATCGCCGACTCAACCTGATCATCGTGGCCGTACTGTTCGGCTGCGGCCAGGTCCATCTTTCGAATCAACTCCAGTTTCCGTCGTTGTAGTTGAGCACTCGACTCACGAGGCTTGATATCGGAGACAGGAGAATCGCCAAGTCCGAAGACCGAACCCTGATAACTGGCAGGAAGAAAGCCGCTGCCAAAATTGTCGAGTCCTCCAGGAGGAATCAGACCACCGTTGAGCACAACGAAATGTGGCAGATCTTCACACTCAGTTCCCAGGCCGTATCCGAACCATGCTCCCATGGATGGACGTCCCTGCAGGCCTGAGCCTGTATGCAGAAAGTAATTGGCATTGGTATGTTCCGGGAATCCGCTGGTCATGGAGCGAATCACAGCCATGTCATCGACGTGCTTCGCTGTCTCTGGAAACAGATCGCTAACCGGAATTCCACTCTGACCGTACTGCTTAAACTTCCACGGACTGGCCAGAGTATTTCCGATGTTATTGAACTGAGTGGGCTCAATCTTCGTCGGGAACGGTTTGCCGTGCTCTTCGTTCAGGCGAGGTTTCGGGTCGAATGAGTCAACCTGCGAGACACCTCCGTCCATGTACAGGAAGATGACACTCGTTGCCTTGGGAGGAAAATGAGTCGGTTTCGAGCCCAGTTCTCCGTTGCGTATTTTTTCTGCTTCGTTGCCCGCCAGCGTCTGGTTCATCAAAAAACTGGCCGCGACCGAGCCAAACCCGCAAGCTGCCGCCTGCAGCAGTTCTCGTCGAGATCCGTTCAGGCGTCGAAAGCGTCGGCAGTGAGATCCTGTCATCTATCTGTCTCCTTTCGCGGAGTTATTCTTTGCGCGGCTACGATTGCGGCTGTCATGTACCAAGTATCTCGCTAATACCCGAGCTCGATTTCCAACTGGTGGAGAATCGCTTGAGTGCCTGGGTTTCTTCCCCGGGATTGTCCCCTCTTGGCGTTCCGAACTCAATCGTTGTTAACGCCTGTACCGGATTTTGGCACTTTCCTCAGGCGCTTCTGGAGCCAGTTTTGCAGTGATCCCGCGAATTCAAACGAACGGCAGACTCTTCCGCGCAACAAAAAACCCTCGTCGGGTGAGTGACGAGGGCTTGAGAAGAGCGTTGTGTTGACGGCCGCCTTTGAGGGCTAGCCGAATTCTGGTCGGCGACGATCCAGTTGTTCTTTCAGTCGAGCGACGATGCTGGAATGCATCTGGCTGACGCGTGATTCTGAAAGACCGAGTGTGTTGCCGATTTCTTTCATCGTCAGTTCTTCATAATAGTAAAGAATGATGATGAGTCGTTCGTTGCGATTCAGGCCCTTGGTGACCAGTTTCATGACATCCATTTTCTGGATGCCTTCGGTCGGGTCTTCGCAACGGACATCTTCAACAACGTCCACTTCGCGAACGTCTTTGTAGCTGTCGGTTTCGTACCATTTCTTTTCGAGGCTCACGAGGTTAATCGCACTGGCCTCTGCTTTGAGTCGTTCAAATTCCTGAATTGAAAGACTCATCTGCTCAGCGATCTCGGCTTCGGTCGGTGGGCGTCCAACTCGAGCTTCGACCACTTTGCGAGCTGCTTCAACCTTGCTCGCTTTGCTGCGAACTAGTCGAGGAACCCAGTCCATTGTACGCAGTTCGTCGAGCATTGCCCCACGAATTCGCGGCACACAATAGGTCTCGAACTTGACCCCGCGGTCCATGTCGAAAGCCTCAATTGCATCCATCAGTCCGAATACTCCGGCGGACATCAGATCGTTCAGGTCAACGCCTTCGGGGAGTTTGGCCCACACCCGTTCAGCGTTGTATCTGACCAGCGGCAGATACCGCTCCATGAGACGGTTCCGCAGTTCCTGATTCGTCTGGTCCTGCTTGTAGGTAACCCAGACTTCAGAAACATCTTCACTGACCTTGGTAGCCATTCAATCCTCCATGACGAACAGCAGGTGCATCTGCAGCAATATTGACTCGTATCAGTCAATATCGACAGTCACAGCCCCGAAGATCACCCGATCCTATGCAACAGTCAGATTCGATACATGAACAAAGAATTGTATGCTCCCTTAGGGAGAATTCTTCAATGTCATGCTTCGGCAAAGACTGCCGTTGTGTTCGAGTGAACCTCAGTCTGCAAATGCAGCATCGTTCGGTTCTTCCATTTTGTTTGGACAACCACTTTGTTCTGAGTCGCGTCAGTTCGTTCTCATTCACTTCGGCAGGTTGTGCCGAATCCCGCAGAATAAAGAATCTACTGTCTGCCGAGTTGTCTTGTCGCAGAACAAAGCACACTTCCCGGGACAGCAGCTGCCGTCCATGGCGACTACTGCCGGGTTGCTCGATGAAGCGAAACCGAACCTCGATGGTTCGACGTTCCGGCCTCGCTTCACAGGGCGGGCGGGTTGATATCGCAGGCTATTCCGCGCTGTCCAGAGCGATGGAAGAAGGATTTCGAAGGTTTCGTGTGAGTCGGCCTGCCTTCGGCATTTTCAACCGGACACACAATCATGAGTCGGCAGAAAGAATCACTCGGGCTGTTTTGTGATCGCCGAATGTGCCAGTGAAGTGCAGTTTCTGCAGAAGTGAAGCACGGCGGCCTTCGGTGGACAAGTGGGTTCTGCAACGAGGAAAGGTTGAGACGACGACCTGTTACTGATGCCATCGTTTAGTCGTATTCGAAGCTTCTGCCCAACTGTCACGTTACTGAGGCTTAGTTGCTTCCGGAGTAGTTGGCGGCTCAGTAATGGCTGGCGTTGGTTCCCCAGCGGCGGCCTGACGGGACATCCATTCTTTGCCAATTTCTGAAGCCGCAAATTCTGCGTATTCGGGGACTGATGTCAGGTCATTGAAGGCCATGCCAAATTTTTCCCCTATCTCATCCAGCAGCGCGGCTGTTGCTGCGTGGTCTTTGGCCTTGAGCTGTATGGAAACTTCGACCCAGTAGACGTCGATTCGATCCGGGGCCGCAGTTCGAGCTTCCGCGATGGCCTTGCGGGCTTCGTCCATGCGGTTCAGAGTCAGGAGGCTGTCGACTTTGAGCGTATTCAGGTAAGGATCCTGAATCATTTGCAGCAGTCGGTCGACCGTTTTCAGCAGTTCTTCATGCTTTCCCTGCATTATCAGGAGATCCATGGCGCGAAAGTCGCGAGACGTATCATTCGGGAAGTAGCGTTCAAGATCCTGAATGACTTTCGAATACTCCGTGTCGCTCACGTTCTGAGCCACGACCAGCTTTGACAAAAGAACAGTCTTGTCTTTTTGCATGGCTTCCGGAAGAGAAGCGAACAGGGCCATGGCTTCCTGATACTTTTCCGCCTTCGACAGATTGTTAATTTCCTTCATCTTCTCGATGTGATTTATGTACTCCGATTCTGCTCCGGACAGTCGAGCCAGGATACCGGCATTTTCTGCAGCGACGGCCGGCAGTACGAGACGTCGGATACTTTGCGACAGCATTTCTCCGCTCAGATGAACATGAATGTCGGCAATCCGTGGCTGCTTATTGGCATCGACGCTGACAACAAGTTCGTGATAGTTGATGCCGGCCGATTCCGGCAGAACAAGGCGGAACAAAGGACGGACCTCTTCTTCATGCTTGACCATCCGCACGAACGTGTAGTCGCCACCGTTCTGAACAGTGCCGATAATCTCATTGGAAAGGCTGGAGAGTCCGCCGCCTTCCTTCATGCCCTGCATGAACCCGTTGCGGAAGCCAGGTTTCAGATCAAGCCCTGCCAGAATTCGGTCCACCATGCGGTTCTCATCGATAATTGCATTGAACCCATTGACGTCCTGATGCGCGACAGCTTTTTCGACGGCTTTGACGAGTGCCTCAGCATCAGCAGGAGACGCTGCGACAAATTGAGTGACTTGATTCAGATCCTGATTCGACATTTCTCCAACAGGTGCTGGCGGGTTGCTGGAGCCTCCACAGCCGACAAGAGCGGCAGCCATAAGCGACAGAGCCAGGCCTTTGATGTTGCGGGCAGAATTGCAGTACATAGGTGAGTTTCCAGAATTCAGGCTGCTGTACTAATGGAGGCTGAAAAGGTCCGCGGAAGAAATGGTGTTCTTCAGAGCGCAACGTTTTTTGCAAGGAAAAAAATCGTGTCGTCCAAATGGGCTCAGGAACCCGCCGAGTCTTCGCGGTGAACTGTGTCCGGAGAAAATGCTGGCAGACAGACCGCGATGTATTCTGCTCCACCCTCCGCTGGTGAGCTATAACGCACCCATTCACCGCGAGGGATGATAATCGCGTGGCCAGCCTTGACGTCGTACACGGTCTCGCGCGTCTCCACTCGTAATTGGCCCCGAAGGACCACCGTGTATTCGTCGAACTCCGGAGTCTGTGCGGGTTCGCTCCAGCCACAGGGGCTTACCATACGAGCGATGCTGACGTCTTTTGTCCCGGAGTTGACTCGACCAATGTATTCTTCGATCGTCTTGGGCGGATAACCAGGAGCTTCGATGCGAGTTGGCGATGTTATAAGAATAGCCATGGAAATCTCCCCACAGGCAATTGTCGTGCAGGTCTGCGTAAAGGGCTTCAAATCAACAGGGCCGCGACAAACCTGAGTTGTCACGGCCCCGGGAGAAAACGGTCTGACTCCTTGCGGCTGCATTAACAGGACCGCCGCAGTGAATCAGCAGTCGAGTTTATCAGGCCCAGTTTCGAGCAGGTCGTGATCGCAGGCCGTTGGCTTCTTCGTCGCCAATGAATTCCTGCTTGACTGGATCGAAAGTCAGCTTGCGCTTCAGGATCCATGACAACGCGGCGGCATGACAGGCGATATGCGAATTTCTCATGACTTCTGCATTTGCTACGGTCGGCTTACGCGTCTTGATGGAGTCAAAGAAGTTGCGAGCATGCGCCGTTACGTCCAGGCCCTTGACCTTGCCTGCAGACTCCTGCAATTCTTTGCGGAGTGCTGCAGACGAAACTTCTGTTTCCCCGCTGTCACCGGTTTCAATCGAACCTTCCTCGCCCACGAACTTAACCGGGCAGGTGCCGAGCTTCGTGATCCAGTTTGGTCCGCGATCCCCGAACGGAGTGGCGAGGAAGTCCAGAAACAGAGTCACGCCGTTTTCATACTTGCAGGTAATCCCTGAGTCCGATGGCTCATAAGAGATCGGAGCGGTCTCATCAGCCTGATTGGCCCACTGGCAAAGGTCGACCGTATGCGCGCCCCAGTCAAGAATTCGAGCACCCGAGTCGAAGTCGTAGTAACCACGCCATTTGCCGATGACGTACTGACTGTTGTACGGACGCCATACGGCCGGGCCGAGCCACATGTTCCAGTCACAAACGCTCTTCGCGGGAGTTGGTTCGCCAGGCAGCCAACTGATGTCCAGAGTTGGCACATAGACGGATGCATAAAGCGTCTGCAGTTTGCCAAGTTTCCCGGTCTGTGCGAGCTGCACTGCCTGCTGGAAGTTCGGCACACTTCGGCGTTGAGTACCCGCCTGGAAGATTCGCCCGGTGGCTTTCATGGTGTCGGCCAGTTGCTGGCACAACTCAATCGTCAGACCGCAAGGCTTTTCGCTGTAGACGTCTTTGCCAGCCTGAGCCGCCAACATTGAGGCTGTTGCATGCCAGCGGTCGCCTGTGGCAATCAGAACAGCGTCGATATCTTTGCGATCGAGCAGTTCACGGAAGTCCCCGTAGAGCTTGCAGTCAGTGCTGCCATAATGCTTGTCGACCAGTGCCTTTCCGGCATCACGACGGCTGGCCTGCACATCGGCGATGGCCACGCACTGGACATCGGGAAGTCCCAGCATTGCCTGAAGGTCGTATGTACATCGTGGCCCGATGCCGATAACGCCCAGTGTGATTTTTTCGCTGGGTGCAACGGCACCGTCTCGACCGAGTACATGGGCCGGAAGAATCCACGGCGCGGAAAGCGCGGCGGCTGAACGTCCCAGGAATTGTCTGCGAGACTGAGAATTTCTATTGCTCATGGCTACACCAGATCTGTGGAGAAGAAGTCATTGATTCGGGAATTCGAATGAGGCGTTTGCGTTCGACGCCGTGGAGAAAATTGTACCGATCACGATCCGAGGAAAACACTCTGACGGGTTGTCGTGACCATAATGTCGGTCGAAAAAGCCCGCCTCAGATTCGAACTCATGGACGATTTTCGATTCCTGTGATGTCTCCAGTTTCAGGAGCCACACGTCTCTTGAGCGTTCTGCAGGAATTGTCCGGTGTAAAAAGCTACGGAAATTCCGCCTCAAAAAGTTTGCTCCGCGATTGGATTTCGATGATGGAAATCCCAAGAATGCTTCACGAACCGCGGGCGTCGCGACGTACGACACTGCGTTCGATTGATCGTTTCAGGTCTCTTCTATTCTTCGGGCCGCAAATTCTCATGGCGATGTCGGACAGCGAACGGCGAACAGACGCTGTCATTGACGTGCGAGATCTCGTCAAAAGATTTCCCACAGCGGCCGGAGATGTCCTGGCCGTCAATGGCGTCACAATGCAGGTCAGTGCCGGGGAGGTCTATGGACTTCTCGGTGCAAACGGAGCGGGCAAGACAACAACGCTCCGAATGATGCTCGGATTGCTCAAGCCGACATCCGGGACCGCTCGCATTGCTGGCTTTGATGTCGCAAAGTTTCCCGAAGACGTCAAACGCAACATGGCGCTGGTCTCAGCGAGTGCCGGGTTGTATCAATGGCTCACGCCGCGCGAGCTGATGCACTACTTTGCCGACTTGTACGATGTTCCCGCTGCCGCTGCTGCGGCTCGCGTGGAGCAACTGGCCGAGCTGTTCGACTTGCGAAAATTTATGGATCGCCAATGTGCAGGAATGAGTACTGGTCAGCAACAGCGCGTCAATCTGGCACGATCGCTGATGCATGATCCTCCGGTTGTGCTGATGGACGAACCGACGCGCGGACTTGATATCGTCGGCAGTAAACGCATCTTTGATTTTACGTCTCATCTGAAAGAGATCGGCAAAGCCGTGATCTTTTGTACTCATCGATTAGATGAGGCTCAGCGTCTGTGTAACCGCTTCGGTCTGATGTTTCGTGGTCGACTCCAGCTTGAAGGAACACTTGATGAACTGCGAAGCGTGACTGGGCGTGAATCTCTGACGGACATGTTTCTCGACCTGATGGCGCGCGAACAGCAGATCGACCGTGACTCATCTTCGCTGCTGACTCCTGAAACATCTGCCGGAAAGCGATAATCGCGTGAAAGAGGAATCAGAAGACTCTTCCAAAGTGCTTTCGTCGTCAGCCACTGTCCCTGGGCCCGTGTCAGGCTTTTCGAACACGTTGCGGAAGATCTCAAAGCTTGCGCGGAAAGAACTGCGGGAATCACTGCGAGATCGCAGAACGCTGGCCACGCTGGTTGTTATGCCTTTGATCGTTTATCCGTTGCTGGGTTCTGTCGTTCAGAAGTTTGCTGTTTCTCGAATCGATCTGAATGCTCCAGCGGCTGCGGTCGTTGTTTATCAGACTCTTTCTCCCGGACTGCAATCGTTATTTGCGGTTCCGGAGGCTGAGCAGAATTCTGACGGAACAGCGGTTAAGACAAGCAATGATGACGCGACAAAGTCGGGTGATTCACAGAACCGTCTGGAAAATTTAACGAAACAACTGCTGGAAGGAAAACTTCCCGACGGTCAGAACGCGATCGATGGCGTTGAGACAACAATCCGGTTGGAGAAGTACATTCAGCCGCCGGGTACAGATCTTGAAGCGATTGTCAGAAACGGAATCGCGGACATCGCTGTTCTGGAAACTCTGCCCCAACAGGATTCTACAACGGGTGTTGCCATACAAGGTGAAATTCGAGTCATCGCTCGACAAGGCGACGCGTTCAGTACAAAAGCAGCCACCGAGGCAGTTCGTCGCATCTCCGCGTTTCGAGATGAATACGTTCGTGCGTTGTTGGATCAGACTCGCTTTGGTCGACAGGTCATGCCAGCGATATCGCGAGTTTCGTTGCAGTCGACGGGGCCGAAAGAATCGCCGCTGAGTGCGTTTGTGCCGTTGATGCTGGTGTTGATGACAATGACCGGTGCCGTCTATCCGGCGATTGATCTGACGGCCGGCGAACGCGAACGGGGAACTCTGGAGATGCTGATTGCGGCTCCGGTTTCTCGACGAAACTTGCTGACGGGGAAATTCATCGCAGTCTTCACCGTGGCGGTGCTGACAGCCATCATCAATCTGACGGCCATGATTCTGACTCTGTATGGGACTGGCTTTGATCGAGTCATCCTGGGAGAAGGCGCATCGATCGGAATGTTTCTGCAGGTCTTATCCTTGCTGGTTGTCTTCGCGTCATTTTTCTCTGCGGTGCTGTTGAGCATTACCAGCTTTGCCAGAAGTTTCCGGGAAGCGCAGGCGTGGTTGATTCCTTTGATGCTGGTTTCATTGGCTCCGGGTATCCTGAGTTTAATGCCGGGTGTGCGTCTGACGATTGGTCTGGCGCTGCTTCCTCTGGTGAACATTGTTCTGCTGGGAAAAGAACTCTTTCAGGGGATCGCGGCGCCGCATCTCTTTGTTATTACACTGGCGGCGACGCTGACTTACACGGTTCTGGCGTTACGTTTGGCGGCGAACGTCTTTGGAAGTGACTCTGTTCTGTTCGCGAACAACAGTGGTGGAGGTAGTCTGAGCAAACGCCCGGTTGAACTGACCAATGAAGTGTCGAAGTCACTGGGGATTGGTTATCTGTTGGCCTTGCTTCCCGCATTTATTGTGCTCGCCGGGTTGCGTGGTCGTCTGGTTGATCCCCTGAATCTTTCCGGCCAGCTGGTGCTTTCTGGTCTGATGACTCTGTTGCTTTTTACAATCTTTCCTGTGTTGCTGACGACGTGGAATCGAGTCCGCGCCACATCGGCCTATGCCATTCGCAGCTTTTCACCTCTGGCGTTGTTAGGAGCAATTCTGCTGGGTGCAACGCTGTGGACGTTGAGCTACGAAGCGCTGCTGTTCGGGAAGGGCACCGCTGCGTGGACCAGGCTGTTAAGCAATCCGAAGTTGCAGGAATTGGCACAGCGGTTGACTCAGGAGACGCCTCTTCTACTGCGATTGCTCACGCTGGCGGTGATCCCTGCGATTTGTGAAGAGCTGTTCTTTCGCGGGTTTCTGATGAGTGCTCTAATCGGTCGCTCCGAGCGATGGAAGTCGGCCTTATTCACCAGCACCTTTTTGTTTGCAGCGTTTCATGTGGTTGTCGATCAGTCGCTGACGCTGGAACGATTTCCCGCGACCTTTATGCTGGGTTTTGTGCTGGGCTGGATCAGACTTTCCACGGGCAGCATCTTTCCGGGCATTGTGATGCATGCGGTCAGCAATGGTCTGTTGCTGTCGCTGACGGAATTGCAGCCGTTGCTGTCTCGTCTGGGTCTGGATCTGGCAGTAGAGAACGAAACACATCTCCCCGCCTGGTTTCTGGCAACGTCGACGGGCCTATCGCTCATCGGGGCGATGTTGATTTATCGCTCGTCGCGACAAGTAAGGAAACATCACCATGAAAAATCCGATCCGAAAGTCGACCTCGCGTGAAGATGATTCCGGATCTCTGCTCAGCGACGAGCAGAATGAATGGCTCATGCGGCAGTTGACTCGAGAGCGCAAGCGTCGCTGTCGAATTGTGCTGACCGGTGGCCCAGGCGGTGGCAAAACAACAGCGGCCGATCTGTTTCGACGAGAGATCGGTGAAAAAGTCGTGGTTGTTCCGGAGTCCGCAACGCTTCTGTTCTCCGGTGGGTTTCCTCGCAGTACTCAGCCCGAGGCCGCGGCGGCGGCACAGCAGGCCATCTTTCATGTGCAGCGTCAACTGGAAGATGTCCAATCGTTTCTTTACCCCGATCGAATTCTGTTATGTGATCGCGGTACCGTCGACGGGGCCGCTTATCATACGGAAACGCCGGAGAAGTTCTTTGCGTCACTGAATACCACATTCGAGGCAGAGCTGGCTCGTTACGACGGCGTCATCTTCTTCGAAAGCGCGGCGGTAGGCGGATTGACGATTGAAGGTGGAAATCCGATCCGCAACGAATCGCTGGAACAGGCGATCGAGGTCGACCGTCGCCTGCGAGCACTTTGGATTCATCATCCACGTTTTATTCTCGTGCGACATGACGCGTCCTTCTTCAAGAAGATCGCACTGGGGCTTGCTGAGCTCGACAATATGGTGAATGAACATTCCAAAGATCGAGCCAAGTCACAAAAGTCTGCGCCCAGGAAGAAACGCTGAGAGTGTTCTACAGCGATCCTGCGAAGATCTGCAGAGCAGGGCTGTTGTGAGGCAGAAGGCCAATCTTCTGAGCCCTTCGTGACAGCTCATGCAACGCGTTCTCTCCGACTGTGCCCAGCTCAACCGTCCAGTCGTTGACGTAGAGATCGACATGCTTCATCAGGACTTCATCATCGAACTCCTGGGCGTACCTTCGCATCGTCGGCAGGGCCACGCCGGGATTCGCGAGAGCCAGTTTGAGAGAATCGTGAATGATGGCCTGAACTGTGGCGATAGTGTCGGCACCAAGACTGCGTCGAGCGACGATGCCTCCGAGGGGCAGGGGGCAGGCTGTTTCTTTTTCCCAGCGAGTGCCCAGATCTTCGACCAGCCCGAGCCCTTCGTTTTGCCATGTGAAGCGGCCTTCGTGAATACAAACTCCGAAGTCCGCCTTCTTGTTCTTCAGTTCCGGCATGATCTCAGAAAATACCACGTGTCGGATCTGAGTCGTTGACGAATAGAACAACTGAAACAACAGCGAAGCCGTCGTGTCTTTTCCCGGACACAGCGTCGCCTGATTCGAATTCGTTGGTTGGTCACCTTCGCGAGCCGACAGCAACAGCGGGCCGACGCCAAAACCCAGAGCAGACCCGGATGGCAGCACGACGGTTTCTTTAGCCAACATCAGAGCCGCATGAAAGCTGGTTTTAGCGACATCAAATTCGCCCGCAAACAGCCGATCATTGAGCTGCTGGATATCAATAAGCTCAACGTCAAAGTTGAGACCTCGCCAGTCCACGCTGCGAGTAAGCAGGCCATGGAAGGCAAATGTGTCGTTCGGGCACGTTGAGATGCCCAGATGAATTGTTGTCATGAAAGATTATCCGGTGTGAACCATGTTGAGACCGCTTTGAGGGCCGCATCAACGTCCCAGTGAGCTTTGTTACGATCGCCGGCCAGATTCGACATGCCTCGAATCACGGTCAGAGGAACATTCGCCATGCGGCAGGCCATTGCCACGGCATAGGCTTCCATATCTTCCGCAGCGGCCTGCGGAAACTTTTTGAGTCGATCGGCAACATCTATCGAATTCGCTGACGCCGCACAAACGGTGAGCAGCAGAGGTTGGTCGATGGAGTTGTTGGAAGCGTCTCCGGAGTCTGCTGCTGAAGCGCTGCGCCATGGTTGAAACGAATCCAGATCGCTGGGCAATTCAAGAATATCCTGCGATCCGTGAGTTGCCGTTGCTTCGTTCCAGCAAGTCCAGCCGAGTTCACTCGCCGTCTGAAATTCTGAACCGCTGCCCGCCCCGATTCCGTAACAGGCGACCTGAGAAAAACTGACGGCTGTTCCGATTGAGAATCGCGGCCCGATCGCCCCGGAAATTCCAGCCAGCACAACCTTTTTCGGGGTAACTTTAGCCAGTAATTGAGCTGTCGTGACCCCGGCGACAATTGGGCCAAACCCACACGTCATGATAATGCCGTTTGCTTCAGCCACGGACTCAGCAATTAAAGGCTGCAGTTTCCGTAGTTCAAACTCGGTTGGAACCAGCACTAGCACACGGGTCATCAGAATTCTCGGCAGAGGCAAATTGTCGCTCGGCTGCACATCTTAGCAACAGGGCGATAGCTGTCCTCTGTTAGTAAACCATAATACTCCTTCTCAAATTGTGATTTTCATCAATCGGACACGTCATGCATCTCCACGCGCGGGACTGAGTAAACAGGCTGTAAGCAAGATTGCGGAGTCCCGTTTTCGTCCATCAATGGTCGTCCATCAATGGATTGTCAAATTCCTGAGGCATCCTGTTCCAGTGAGCACGTGATTCGTTTTGACATAGTTTGGGCTCTGCGAAAGAAATGCTTGTACTTCTACCTTTGGTTTGTTCGGACGCGAGGTGGTGAGATCTACGAATCGGCTGGATAATTCGCAGTTGGGAAAGGTTCAAATGTTACAGGCCTGCCACTACGATTCATCCTGAACCTTCCTACCACCTCTTCAAGAAGGCCGACCGTAATGTCCCACCGCGTCTCTCGTCGACGATTTTCTCAAACTGCAATGGCAGGACTTGGGCTGCCCATGATGTTGCCGTCGGGGTTATTGGCTGGCCAGTCGCCAAACGAAAGATTGTCGTTTGCGTGCATCGGGATGGGTGGGCAGATGCGAGGCTACCTGGTACCGGAAATAAATAAGCTGGATCAGACGGTTGTTGCCATTTGCGATGTGGATCAGAGACAGCTCGACAGCGCGTTGCAGGTGAATGAACTGAAACAGGCGCGACCGTATCGTGATTATCGTGATCTGCTCGACAAAGAATCGGGAGTCGATGCGGTAATCATCGGAACGCCCGACCACTGGCATGTGCCCATCTGTGAAGCTGCGTTGAAGGCAGGCAAACATGTCTACTGCGAAAAGCCGCTGGCTCATTCCGTGGCCGAATGTCGAGCTCTGGAGAAGCTGGCACTGAGTCATCCGAGGCTGGCGACTCAGACTGGCAATCAGGGATGTTCGACGGAAGGATTTCGGCGCAGTTTCGAGGTCATTCAGTCGGGGCTACTGGGCAACATCACCGAAGTGCATGTCTGGCATCCGGGACACGGATGGCCCAATGGAGTTGATCGGCCGACGACCAGCGATCCGATTCCAGAGGGACTCGACTGGAACTTCTGGCTCGGCACAGCACCATCGCGACTGTACAACAATGAGATCTATCATCCGGGCAAGTGGCGAGGATGGTACGATTTCGGCGGTGGTTCATTGGCTGACTTTTGCTGCCATGGTTTTCAGTTGGCTTACCGTGCTCTGGAATTGGATGCTCCAACGCGGATCGACGCAA
>JBIIIF010000467.1:0-2738 GCA_044235005.1 Planctomycetaceae bacterium
ACCATCGACCGCCTGCGAATTCACTGGCCCGGTGGAGCCACTCAGGATCCTGGTCCTGTCACCTCAGGAAAGTCCTACACCGTCATTCAGGGACGGCAGGGACTGGTTAATTGAGGAAGAGTCCCGAGATAAGCCTCGTTGCCCACAACGCGAAGCGTGAGTTTTGAAGTTACGCGTTTGCCGCTATTCCAACCCGCTGCGTGAGCGAGGGATTGTGCTTTTGCGTTTTACGCAGTGTTTCGGGAAATCCCTCGCTGACGCGTCGGGTTGTGATAATCCCCTGTGTTTTTACCCGCTTGATCTACCGCAATCCGGAAACGCGCAACTTCAAAAGGCGTCAGCGGGTTGCGATCTGAAGACATGAAAGCATCCGGAAGTTAATCAGGGACTGCTCCTGAAGTCTTCGAAAAGTTGTCGCCCAAAAGACCGGCCAAAAAAATCCTCCTCTGCAAATCACAGAGGAGGAAAAACGTTGAGGCTTCAGGCCATCAACAGAGCCCACTCAAACAACTCGGACGCAAGCTACTCGAGTCGCTCCAAAGCAAGCCTCGACCAAGAGACATTGACTAATTCTTCTTTCCGCCGCCGAACTGCTTGGCATATTCTGGATCTTCGCCCAGTTTATCGGCGGCTGGGGCCATCTTTGCTGGCTCAATGCCTGCCGCAGGATCTGTCGTGCCACCACAGCCAACAGCACCTGTCACGATATAAGACAGCAGCAAAGAACAGAGAGTGGTTTTTACAAGACGCATGGGAGACCTTTTGTGGGTGAAAACAGTAACGAAAGGCACAGGTTATTTGCCGTAACTCTCACAAAGCAACGCTCTTTGAGGCTCAACGGACGGCACACGAAGCAAGCCTGCGCCCAAGATTGTCATCTACGCCTAGCAAGTTTTCAACTATCAACTCTCTGAGTCCGCCCCGAAAAGCCAAACCCCGGTGCATTGGCTGTCAATTCTTATCCACGCTTCTCACGCCATTGATTCGTCACGCTTACAGAATCGAGGCTTTCCGCGAACGCGGGGAGATGGATTGAGGAACGGTCCGCGGGCGAGACGCCGCGTTTCTGGATCGCCAACATTTCCCCCGCTTCTCTTCAATACTGCAGACGGCCGCTGACGGACCACTGGGAACGCCGTCACTGAATTCTGGCCTGCCAATCACGGGTTGACCCGAACAAAACTGGCCGCTGAAGACTTCAAAAAACGCGGCGAACGGGCACTCGAGTTTGAGCTGCGAGTATTTCTGAAATCCCGGCAAAATTGTGGTGAACAGGCGGGTTACACGGATCGCTGGATGCGTGAGCATATGACCAAAAAACAAACATTTCTTGAAAAATATTGCGTTTTTTCGGTTCAATTTGTACCGTCAGTGCGTTCGATAGTTCATGCTTACATGTATGGACCTGTTCTTTACACACTTTTTTGACAAGGGGTAATTCATGAATTTTGCGGCCAGGAAACCCGGAAAGCGTGCCATTAGCTGGTCAGGTTTCACCCTGATCGAGCTGCTGGTTGTAATCGCGATCATCGCGATTCTCATCGCGTTGCTGCTGCCTGCTGTTCAGCAGGCTCGTGAGGCAGCTCGCCGAACACAGTGCAAGAACAATCTCAAGCAGCTTGGTGTCGCCTTGCATAACTATCACGACACATTTAACTGTCTGCCTGGCGTAAAAACGTGGAGACCGGATCGTGGCGGTGCGAATACCAATGACTGTCCAGGCGGAGGCAACGGTTGGACGAATCAAGGTGGTTGGTCATGGCGTGTTATGATCCTGCCATACATTGAGCAATCGACGATGTACAGCAGAATCGACTTCGTAAATCATCATTCTCAGGCGGCTTGCCCTGGTTCAACCAATTCATGGGGAGCTTTTACTGGAACCCCTCTGCAGGCGTATTTGTGCCCAACTGATGATACGCCAGCGATCATTAACGGCAACGCTGGCACGAACTATGGTGCGGTTGTTTCCGCGAGCGCACAGGCTCAATTGGCTTTCACCACAGCTTCGGGAACAATTACTTCGGAGCGGTTAAGGGCTGTTTTCCAAATCGAAGAGAACGGCATGACAAAGGTTTCCCTGACTGACATCAAGGACGGCACAAGCAACACCATCGCAGTCGCTGAAGTACTGCGTCGGCGAAGAACTGCAATTCGTGGCAGTGGTACCTTTGGCTTGGACGGAGCCGGTCGTTGTCATCGCTGGATGGTTGAAGGAGCCTGCGAAGTTACCGGAACACTCGGTCGTGGCGGCACCATGGGCAGTATGGCTGGTGGATTCGAAGCCAGCGGTGGGAATCCTGGCGGTCATCTTCAGGTAGGCGCAACAGCAGCTCAGACCGGTGATGGTGGCCCTAACGATAACCGAGCTGATCAGGCATCATGGAACGGCGAGAATGATGAATCGATCCATAACGGATTCCGTCCATCATCCAGCGGCCACGTAGGCGGCGTACAGGTCCTGCTGGCTGACGGTGCCGTGAAGTTTGCATCCAACAACATTGACTCCAACATCTGGAATGCGGCTCACTCACGAAGCGGTGGTGAAGTTATGGGTGAATGGTAGTTTTCACAGAGTCTGTTTACAGACTGTGTGGAGAAGTGTAAATCTCTGCGGCACGCTCAGCTCTTAAGCTGAGCGTGCCGTTTTCTTTTGTGGGAGCCTGAAATGAGGAAGCTCATCGTCGCCACGCTGCTGATCGGGGCAATCGCGTTTGGGGCCTGGTGGCTGCGTCAGG
>JBIIIF010000056.1:0-32670 GCA_044235005.1 Planctomycetaceae bacterium
TGCTAGAGTCAACATCAATCGGGAATTAGCGCAGCCTGGCTAGCGCGCTTGGCTGGGGGCCAAGAGGTCGCAGGTTCAAATCCTGTATTCCCGACTTTCCATAAATCCTTTCCGAATCGTGAGTTACGATACCTGACGGCGTTCGTCAGTGCGGTGAAATGTCTGTTTCAATCGTGGAAGTTCTTCCACGAAATGATTCGGAGCCCCGCACATGTCACGAAAACCGAACGTTTTACCGTCGTATCTTCTCCACAAGCAAAGCGGCCAAGCTCGCGTCCGAATCAATGGACGCGATTACCTTCTCGGACCACACGGTTCCGATGAATCTCGGATTGCCTACGGTGAGCTGGTCAAAAAGCTGGCCGGAGGTCTGCCGATTGATCCGTTGGCGGATTCCAAACGTGGAAGTCTTCCACGAAATGAATCGGACGATCCGGGACCAAGTGTCGGGGAGCTATGCCTCGCCTTTCTCCGGCATGCTGAAACGCACTATGTGAAAAACGGCGAGCCAACCAGTGAACTTCACATCATGAAAGCCGTTATTCGTCCGCTCAAGGAGCTTTACGGCCTGTTACCTGCGAAAGATTTCGGACCGCTGGCTCTCAAGGCTGTCCGGCAGAAGTTTGTTGACCTGGGCTGGGTGCGAGTGTCCTGCAACAAAGGTGTGAATCGAATTCGGCACATCTTCAAGCACGCTGTCGCCAATGAACTGATCGAGCCAACCATTCTCCACAAACTGCAGGCCGTCTCGCCACTTCTGGCCGGGAGAACTCCGGCTCACGATAACGCGCCACGCACTGCGGTGAGTTCGGAAGATATTGCCACCGTCAAAAAACTTGTCAGTACGCTGATCGGTGACATGATCGAAGTTCAGCGGCTCACGGGAGCGCGATCCGGAGAGCTGCTGATGCTGACGACCGGACTGTTGAACCGATCCGGCGAGGTATGGCACGCGGAACTCCGAGATCACAAAACCGCTCATCATCATCAGAGCCGTACTTTGCACTTCGGGCCGCAGTCGCAGTTGATCCTGGCGAAATATCTTGCCGCTGATCCGGACGCGCCGCTGTTCAATATCACTCGAACCGCTTATTGCCGAGCGATCACCAGAGCATGTGAGAAAGTCGGAATCAATCGCTGGGTTCCTCATCAGCTGCGTCACACAGCCGCCGACAATGTTCGGCAAACTTTCGGTCTGGAACACACTCAATCCGTCCTTGGCCATTCGTCCGCAAAGATGAGCGAACACTACGCAAAAGCGAGCCAGACGAAGGCAAAGGAAGTTGCTTTGAAGATCGGCTGATTTGAAAAGTTATTCTAACGCGGCGAGAGTTCAGCCTGATGAAAAGCAGGCACCTGAGGCCGATTCCTGCCGCTTTCTCGTCTAACATTCTGCCATCTATTTGAGGTTCGTCGTGTGATGAAAGCGAAAACTTCACTGAAAGAATTGCATCGTTCCGCCAACACATACATCGATGCGTGCCGTCGCTTTTTCTTCGCCATCGAACGGTGGGAAACGAACGGCGTTTACGAAGAAGTGGAGGGTATTGACTGGACCGCACTTCGGGAGTTTGAAAGAAAAGAAGTCTTACTCTCAATGAGTCTTGTTGAAAGAGCTGTCGAACATCTTGTGATGCATAGCGACGAGTTTGAGGCGAATCTTCCAGACCAATGGAAAGCAATCTTACCGTCGTCAGTCAGACTCGGGAAACTGGCATGCGAGAATGCGAGGGCTCTTGGTTGGTTTGAGGAAATGCTCGGGTCATTTTCAGGGCATCAAGCGGCCTATCAGCTGAAAAAGTCCGTCATGCTACTCACTTTCGTCGCAGATATTTCAACTGTTGAGAGCCTGCAGAATTCGAAACGAGAAGTCTTGGAGGTGCTTTTGGAGTGCGGACCCACGGACGGGGCGAATCTGGCTAAGCGAACCTCAAATGCTGCGGAGAAGACTAGCTCATTCCGGACTATGCTCTCGGAGATGGTGCAACACAATTTGCTGATTGCCGGTGCGGGCCGATATTCGTCCGGGTACCGTCTGACGGACGATGGAATGCGTCTGGCTCAATTGTCCAGACAATTGAGGCATTTTTGAACCACTCGATCGATATCAATCTGTATCGCGTTGACTTAATCAGTCCGAAGTACAGAAGGATGTGCAATGTCGATCGATACTAGCTCAGAATCTCTCCTTACCCTGAACGAAGCGCGAACGGCTTTTCCTGGTGGCAAACGAATCGCACTCGCCACACTCCACCGGTGGCGACTGACGGGCGTCCGGGGCGTCAAACTGGAAACCATCGTGATCGGTTACCGTCGCCTCACATCGCGTGAAGCCATCCAGCGTTTTATCGCTGCACAGAACACCGATGGCAGAGTCGCGCCAACAATCACCGCTGAACAGCGACATCGTCAGGCGATGGCCGCTTTGCATGAACTGGAGCGTGCGGGCATCTGATCGCCAGTTCGTCCCGTGATACCGAAAAGACCAATATCGAGGGGTGGTTTCTCTTACTGAAACCTGACGGCGTCGCACGAAAAGGCCTGTTGCCGCGACATAGACGATTGCGATCGTCGGGGGCGTCCAGAGCAGCCCAGAGAGTCTCTAAATATCGTACCTCGCAGATCCTTGCCGGTTCCCGTCTGCGAACAAGGGCGACGCGGTGAGGAATTTGAACGGATAACCGCGACCAGAAAATTGCCGTCCATGGCTGTAGCGAAGACTCACGGTGTAGCTGATTCCGGTTCTCTGCTCGCAGGGAACCGGGCCCACTTCAGATCTTCAGTGACGCTGTATTGTTGGCGCATCAGCGAGGACGCGTCTGCAATCCTGTGGTCATGACACTCAGAGAGACGCGCGCAACGGCGCGCAGAGAATCGCGCAAAGAGGCGCGCGGAACGGCGCGCGACTTTCGTTAGCCGATTGCGCCTGAAGGATCGGACGAAGATGCGGCGCGACGCGTGCGAGAAACGGCGATGCCGGGGGGTGGGGCATTTTTCAGGGTCCTCCGGTGGCAGGCGTTTCAAATCCTTGACCATGCCGAGGTGCAAGGCGTGCGCGGCTTGAACGTGTGTAGGGCAGCGGCAGCAGATTTCGATGCGAATACGGCGAGTTTCCGATATCAGCTCGGACGATTCGATTCGTCTTTGCCTCATTTCACGCCAATCTCTCTCATGGCGTAGCATCGGCCCGATTGAGGGCTACAATCGTTGCCCCTGGGGGATCTTTGACGTTCAGCCAGAGACCTCCGGAATTGATTCAGACCCGATACCAAACATTGTGCGGTATCCCAAGTTGCGAAGCGGCGGCGACTCCGGCCTTGCCCGTAACAGAGCACAAACATGGCCAAAAAGAAGGCATCCAGCACCGAAACGTCGGCCAACGTTGGCTTTGAAGCCAAGCTGTGGCTGGCGGCGGATAAGTTGCGGTCCAATATGGACGCGGCGGAATACAAGCACGTTGTGCTCGGGCTGATCTTTCTGAAGTACATCAGCGATTCCTTTGACGAACAGCACGCCAAGCTCGTCGCGGGCGAAGGTCAGTACGAAGGAGCCAATCCGGAAGACCCGGACGAATACAAAGCCGAAAACGTGTTCTGGGTTCCCACGGAAGCACGCTGGTCGCATCTGCAGGCCAATGCCAAGCAGCCGACGATCGGCAAGCTGGTCGATGATGCCATGGTCGCAATCGAACGCGACAACCCGCGACTGAAAGGCGTTCTGCCGAAAGACTACGCACGCCCGGCCCTGGACAAACATCGCCTTGGAGAACTCATCGACCTCGTCGGCACGATTCTGCTCGTCTCGCCTCGATCAGCAGACGGCGATGCTGACAAAGCGGAGGGCACAGACAAGTCGCATCGATCCAAAGACATTCTCGGTCGCGTCTACGAGTACTTTCTGACTCAGTTCGCCAGTGCGGAAGGCAAAAACGGCGGGCAGTTTTATACGCCGTCGTGTGTCGTGCGAGTTCTGGTCGAGATGCTGGCTCCGTACAAGGGCCGAGTGTACGACCCGGCCTGCGGTTCCGGCGGGATGTTTGTGCAGTCGGAGAAGTTTGTCGAATCGCACGGCGGCAAGCTCGGTGATATCAGCATTTACGGCCAGGAAAGCAACTCGACAACTCGCCGTCTGGCTGTGATGAATCTGGCTCTGCGAGGCATCGAAGCGGACTTCGGGCCAGAGCATGCCGATACATTTCGACGCGATCTGCATCCGGATTTGAAAGCCGATTATGTGCTCGCGAATCCGCCGTTCAATGATTCGGACTGGTACCGCAAAGACGATGATGTTCGCTGGCAGTACGGAGTTCCTCCGAAAGGCAACGCCAATTTTGCCTGGGTACAGCACTTCATTCATCACATGGCCCCAACCGGCATGGCCGGATTCGTCCTTGCCAATGGCAGCATGAGTTCCAACCAGTCGGGCGAAGGCGAGATTCGCAAAGCCATCATCGAGGCCGATCTCGTTGATTGTATGGTCGCCCTGCCCGGCCAATTGTTCTATAGCACTCAGATTCCGGTCTGTCTGTGGTTTCTGACAAAGAGCAAAGCCGAATCGAAACGCCGCAAACGCAAAGGCGAAACACTCTTCATCGACGCCCGCAAGATGGGAACACTCATCGACCGCGTCCATCGCGAATTGACAGATGCCGACATCACAAAGATCACCAGCACCTACCACGCTTGGCGCGGCGACTCAGTTCGACCTTCAAATTCCAAAACTCAAGTTGTGAAATACGAAGACGTCGCTGGGTTCTGTTTTTCAGCCACAACTGAGCAAATCGCCTCCCACGGCTACGTCCTCACACCGGGCCGATACGTTGGAGCCGAGGAAGTCGAAGAAGACAGCGAACCCTTCGATCAGAAGATGCAACGCCTCGTCGTGGAACTCAACAGCCAGTTCGCTGAGTCCGCGAAACTTGAGCATGCCATTAAAGCCAATCTGAAGGGGCTGGGTTATGGCAGGTGAATGGCCACGAACCTCATTGCGCGATGCGGGCGTGACGCTGATCGACTGTGATCATCGAACACCTCCTGCCGCTGACTCTGGTTTTCCCTACATCGCTATTCCGCAACTCAAAGAAGGTCGAATTGACTTGGCGGGGGCTCGTCGAATATCTGCAGAGCATTTTGCTGAATGGACAAAGAAAGCCAAGCCTCAACATCACGATGTAATTCTATCACGCCGGTGTAACCCCGGAGAAACGGCGCATGTGCCGGATAGACTGGACTGCGCCCTTGGCCAGAATCTGGTTCTGCTTCGGTCTGACGGTAGCAGGTTGTTTCCACCATTTCTGCGATGGGTGGTACGTGGACCAGATTGGTGGGAGCAAGTCGGAAAGTTCATCAATGTGGGAGCCGTGTTCGAAAGTTTGAAGTGTGCAGAAATCCCACACTTTAAGGTCCCGCTTCCACCGCTCGCCGAGCAAAAAGCGATCGCGGCGGTGCTTGGGGCGTTGGACGATAAGATCGAGTTGAACCGGCGGATGAACGCGACGCTGGAGTCCATGGCCCGAGCCCTCTTCCAAAGCTGGTTCGTCGACTTCGAACCTGTTCGTGCCAAAATCAACGGCGGCGAACCCGAAGGCATGGACGCAGAAACAGCCGCTCTCTTCCCAGAGCACTTGGTAGACTCACCGCTTGGGCGCATTCCGAAAGGCTGGAGAGCTTGCACGCTTGGCGAGATTGCGAAGAACGTTTCCATCACGTTTGATTTCAAACGCACGTCCGAAGTGGTTTTCATCAACACTGGCGATGTGTTGGAGGGCGACTTCCTCCACTCAAAGCGTAGTCCTCATGGTGGTCTCCCGGGCCAAGCGAAGAAATCCATTCGTACTGACGACATCCTCTTCAGCGAAATTCGCCCGGCGAACAAGCGATACGCATACGTCGACTTCGATTCCAGCAATTACGTCGTCTCGACCAAGTTTATGATCATCCGAGGCTCGAAGGAGATTCATCCGCGTCTGCTCTATCGCATCCTAACGGCGAAGGAGACGCTGGATGAATTCCAAGTGCAGGCTGAATCACGCTCAGGGACTTTTCCACAAATCACGTTTGACTCTATCAGTCACCTGCCCATCGTGCTGCCGCCGATCGAAATCCAAGAATCGTACCAGCGGGCGGTGGAAAACATGGACGCTCAGATCAAAGTCAACAAACAGCAATCCTGCACCCTTGCCACCCTGCGCGACACGCTGTTGCCAAAGCTGCTGAGTGGAGAGCTGGGTGTTGCCCAATCGAGTTCTATTTCTGGCACTATTTAGGTCGCGGACTTTCGTCGAGGAAGAAAGAAATGGACAACACCACGATTTTGTTCAATGCAATTCAACGGGTGTATCGCAACGCTTTGGTTGCATTGATTCGCGAGCGGATGACCGACCGCTACGGCGGTCAAGCGATCGAAGAAGTGAAGTCGCTGTTCAAGAAGGAGAGCACATTGCCGGACGGACGGGTGCTATCACGATGGGAGGCTGTAAAGGAGGCAGCCGAAGAACGTCGGTCGGGAGGTACAGGAGAACTGTCCACGCCGATACGAGATGAATTTGAGTTGCTGGGTGTTGAGTATTTCTTCAATGTTTTCGAGAAGTACTTTGATGTTCTTTGCCCGGTCCACGGCGCGAAGCCCAAAAAAGACCGGAACCAAGCTGTGAAGGTTCTGACCGATTGGATGAAGCAGATTAAAAACGTTAGAGACCCAATATCGCATCCCGTGACAGATGACATTGATTTTCAAGATGCCGAAATGGTCCTCTACAACGCGAGAAAGATTCTCGATTTTTGCGAGCTTGCCACTGCTGCGGCTCAGATAGTTCGTGCACGCGAGTTACTGCTTGGAGGTTATCGGGGCGAAGAAGAGGCAATTCAAACAACACTGCCGCCGGAAGATGAGGTAGTGATGAGTTTTGTCGGACGGAATCGCGAGCTTATCCGCCTCAATGATTGGATGTTGAACAGTTCTTCAAAACGGTGGGCTTTGTCTGGCGATGGAGGAAAGGGAAAATCAGCAATAGCCTATGCATTTGCGCGTATGGTATCACGGCGGAAAGATCATCATTTCCAAGGAGTACTATGGATCTCCGCGAAACAACGACGCTTTGTGGAAGGAACGACCCTCATCGTGGATCGCCCCGATTTTCATGACAAGGCAAGCGCTCAGTCGGCGATCTTAGACTTCTTCGGGGTTCCAGAAACGGACGGCAGTCGTAAAGAAGATGTTGTGTTGGAACTACTTGAGTGGGCTCCCATTTTGTTGATCGTAGATGACCTAGATACTGTCGAAGATGCCGGAGAAGACGCTATTCAGTTTTTGCTCATGGACATTCCGGCAAAAACTAAATCGAGAGTATTGGTTACGTCTCGACGAGTTCTCTTCGGCATGAGCAACCTGACTACTCAGATTGAGGGCCTTACCGACGTTGATTGCGAAGAATACCTTCGCACTCGGTGTGATCTGATGGGCGTGGCTGCGGAATCCGTACTGCGTCTAAAAGAGCAGATCAGACAAGTGACGGATGGATCACCGCTCTTCATTGAGGACCTACTTCGGCTGCATCAAACGGGTCTGTCTGTCGAAAATGCAATCGGACTTTGGGCGGAGCATAGAGGGCTTGATGCGCGAAGATATGCAATGCAACGCGAATACGATCAGCTCGATGAGGATGCACAGCAAGTCCTGTTGGCTCTCTCGATTCAAGGGTCTTGTGAATTCAGTGATCTGGAAAAAGGCCTCAATTGGTCTGGAGACCGACTTATCAACGCTATGCGGCAGTTACAAAAAATGTTCCTGATGCCGTCAAAGATTTCGTCCGGCAGTCGACAATTTCTGTCACTAAATAGGAACGTCCAGTCATTGGTTCTTGAGGAGTTTCGAAACACAGAACAGTTTCGAAGAACCGACCGGCTGATGAAAGCGGCGACGGGAGAATTGCGACCGAAACGCCGTGAGGAAGCGGAGGTTCGAGGCATAATTCGAAATGCAGGTTTTCTGGTGCAAGAAGGCGACTTTGACCAAGCTAAATCACGGCTGGAAGACGCCATCGATAAATATCCCGCTAGAGGTGACCTGCATGCATCGTTGGCGTGGGTTGAAAAGAAACGCGAGGATTTTGCTGCTGCTCGGCTTCATTTTCGTCGCGCACACGATTTGGCTTGCGATCGCAAAGATGCATATTGGCACTGGTCGGATTTGGAGTCTTCAACGAACGAATGGAAAGCTTCTGCTGATGTTGCGCGTCTCGCGTTGACCAAGTTTGGAGAGGATCAAGGATTCTTATTTCGGTTGGGTTACGCGGAGCATCGCCAAGGACGTGAGTTGATTAATGATGGCGAGGAAACACTTGGAACGAAGCTTTGTCTGGCAGCGCGAGAAAACTTAGAGAAAGCTCGACAGCGTAGCGATTCGGAAGATCGCAACCACTCGCTGAAGCATCAGATATACCGAGCGATAGCGCTAAATTTGGAGGCTTTAGGTGAAGGCGCCGCATTGGCACGACATTTTGCTATATGGCAAAACGAGTGCCCCTATGCCTCTGACATTGAATCCGAGTATTCCCGACTGAGGCAAAAATTTCCGCAATTCTTGCGAGCACACTAGTGTTTGACACTAACAACCTGCAGTTGCAGTAATTGTCGGGTGACCACTTAACTTTTTTCCCAACGCTCGGTGGCGTTGCCCACCATCGAACGGCAGAAGCACAATGCCCATACTAATTTCTCTCGGTCAACTGCAGAAAGTGGACATTCGCGATGTTTGGTCCAACGAGGCACAGGACTTCACACCGTGGCTGGCCGAGGACGCAAACATCAAACTTCTCGGCGACGCTATCGGTCTGGAGTTGGAGGTTGAAGCTCAGGAAAAGGACGTTGGGCCATTCCGGGCTGATATTCTCTGCAAGGATACCGCAACCGGTAATTGGGTATTGATCGAGAATCAACTGGAGCGTACGGATCATTCCCACATGGGCCAGTTGATCACATACGCCGCTGGCCTGAAGGCTGTGACGATCATCTGGATCGCAAGCCGATTTACAGATGAGCATCGGGCCGCAGTGGACTGGCTGAATGAAATTACGGACGGTGATTTCAACTTCTTTGGCTTGGAGGTCGAGGTCTGGAAAATTGGCGAATCTGCCGCCGCTCCGAAGTTCAATATCGTGAGTGCTCCGAATAACTGGACTCAGACTGTTTCAATCAAGAAAAAGACGATTGAACAAGGGGATCTGACAGGAGCAAAGCAACTGCAATTCGAGTTTTGGACCGCCTTCCGTGAATACGTCCTGGAGCAGGACACGGTGATTAAACCCACGAAGCCGTTGCCTCAGGTCTGGATGACTATTTCGATTGGTCGAACGGGCTTCTGCCTTGTGGGAGTGGCTTCAACGACCGATTCGGAATCCACAAACTCTGACAGTCATCATCTGCGAGTGGAGTTCGTGATGCTGGCCGATTCAGACAAGAGCTACTTTGCTCAGATTTCGCAAGATAGAGCAGCGATCGAAAACGAGTTTGGAGGTCCTATTGTTTGGGCCGAAAGCGTTGGAAAGAAGCAGAGCAAACTATTTGTGAAACGGACGGTTGACCTTGATGATCGCAACCGATGGCCGTCTTATCACGAATGGCTTCTTAAGAACCTTGAGAAGTTCCATGCCTTGTTTGCGAAGCGTGTGAAGCAACTTGTGGGAACGCCTAGTCAAGCAGAACTGGAATGACCGCGAAGATATCCTGCGGAGTTTCGAAAGAATCTTATGAGTAATGCCCCACCCTTTTCACTGCGTATCTTCGTCGCCGACGGTGATCCTGACGGTCTGCGTCTTGTCGAACGGTCCAACTGGATTGGCAAGGCTTTGATGTTTCCTCGTGCGTTGTACACAAAGGTGCGAACGCGAGATGAATTCAAGCAGACTGGTGTTTATCTGCTTCAGGGACCTCGCACGGATGGTGAGGGCGAAATGCTCTACATTGGCGAAGGTGATCCGGTCGGACCGAGACTGGAAAGCCACTATGCCAACAAAGACTTCTGGACTCAGGCTGTGTTTTTCGTTGCTGGTTCAAGCCAGTTGAACAAGGCTCATGTGCAGTATCTGGAGGCCAAACTGGTTGCCAAGGCTCTTGATGCCAAGCGGGTGGGATTGGACAACGGAAACAAACCGACAGAGCCAACGCTTTCGGAGGCAGATCGAGCAGATATGGATGTGTTCCTCGGGAACATTCTGGGGATGCTGCCTGTGCTCGGGATTCATGCGTTCGAGAAAGGGACGGCGGCGGTCGTTGCTGCGGCCCAGAGTGCGATGCTGTATTGCAAAGGCCGTGGTGGCAATGCCAAGGGGATGGATACACCTCAAGGGTTTGTTGTTCTCAAAGGCTCACTCGCAGCACCTGATGAGGTGCCGTCGTTCAAAGTTCATTGGGTCTCGTACAGCAAGCAACGTGAGGAACTGATCAAGAATGGCGTTCTCATGCCGCACGGGGAACAACTTATCTTTTCGCAGGACTACACCTTCAGTTCACCGTCTTTGGCGTCTGCGATGGTGACGGGGGGCTCCCCAAACGGTCGAATCGATTGGAAAGACGCGAACGGAAAAACATTGCGGCAGATTCAGGAAGCGGAGACTCAGCAGTCGGGAGCTTCTGGATCATGACATCGCAAACCTTCATCTTCGAATGCAGCAGCACGACTTACCTGGACTGCGTGGAAAAGAATCTCTTCGGTTCCAACAAGCCGTGGCCGCTGGAGATCAAAACCGGCGACTACTGTCTGCTGCATCATTACGAAATCGGCGGGCTGCTGGGGCTTTGGCAGGCCACGTCGAATGGCGGGAAGAACTTGGTGCCAAAGATCTGGGGTGGCAAGTTCCCGTATCAGGTGAAAGTGAAGTTGGTGATTCCCAAAGTGACCGATGTACCAAAGTCGGTCCTGCAGAAGCTGGGTGTCGATGCCGCCGTGGGTCGGTTTGATAACTGTCTGGATGAGGACACGGCGGAAGATTTGGTGAAGGCTCTGCTGGGTAACGTGAAGTGAGTGACCATAGAGAGACATTTGACATGACGAATTCTTCTCTTGGTGGCTGGGCCGGGCTGCTGGCAGGCTGTCGAAGTGATCAGTGCGACATCCAGATGGACAGCGTGATCAGTGCCGAAAGCATCGATCGAGGCGGCAGTCGACCATTTCATGTCAGTGCTACTGATGGTCAGTCATACTGGGTCAAGCAGGTGGACAACCAGCAGTCGAACCGAGTGCCAATTACGGAGCACATCATCGCTGCATGTGGTCGAATGATTGGGGCGCCGGTTCGCGATTTCTGCCTGATCGAGATTCCTGAAGAGTTCGACGGCGACAAATTGTTCAATGGAACCGTATTGCGAAAAGGGATCGCTCATGCGTCTCTGAATCTGGAGTTCGGTTATTCCAACAAGACCTGGGGGCCGGAGAACCGCGAAAGAGACGACAATCGTCGTCGACATGCCGCGTATTTCGCGTTTTTCGACTGGTGCTGGGGTGATGATCGCCAGTGGCTCTACGATACCTCAGACGATCTGGCCACGTATTCGCATGATCACGGGCATTTTCTGCCGGGAGCCCCGAACTGGACGGTGGAAAGCCTGCTGGAGAACGTGGAAGTCGCCCATTCTCTTGATACTTCGCCCAATGGACTTGATTACAATGAACTGGAGCGAGCTGCCGATGCTCTGGAGAATTTAACTCGCGACCAACTGGTTGCAATTTTGTGTGCGGTACCAGCAAGCTGGCCGGTACATGACGCGGAGTTGGAAGCGTTGGGCTACTTTCTGGATTGCCGACGGTCACCAGTCGCAACGAGAATTCGACAATTGGCAGCAACGCTCGCAGGTTAATCAGGAAACAATCCCATGCCAAAATATCAATATTCAGTCATCCGGTTTGTGCCGTCGCCGACGCGTGGTGAGTTCGTCAATCTTGGGGTCATTGTTGGAAGTGATGCCACCGACGAGTGGACCATGGAGCTTGTTGGAAAGAAAAGCCGGGCCGCAAAACTGGACGACGCAGGAATCCTGCCACTGGTCAGTACGGAACTGGAGCGGCTCCAACTGCGTTTTCCAGGTGACGATGAAGAGACATCCTACGGAAGCGGGCCGGAGATCAACGAGATCTGGCTTGCCGAAATGGCGTCGCAGTCACGCAACGTCGTGCAATACACACCACCGCAGCCAATCCTGGCCGCTGATGCGGCTACTGCCATGGAGAAACTGTGGAACACGTTCATCGTTGATCACGTGCGACAGAAACGCGAGTCGCTTTCCAAGCACCAGATTCGAACTCGCTACCTGAAATCTCTGCAACAGTTCCAGCTCACGTCGGATCAATTCAAGCCGAAAGCAAAGTTGAGCACCGGACACAGTACAACATCAATCGATGTCGCTGTGTACAACGGAGTCGCGAAGCGGCTGACTCAGTGCTGGTCATTTCAGGTCAAGGATACGGAAAGCGTTCTGAATGAAGTGAAGGCCTGGGGCTGGACAATGAGAGACCTGCGGCGATCCGGCGGCGAAATCCGAACATCGACCAGGAAAATCGAAGTACCGAAGCAAGTCGAACTTTCGGTTGTCTATGCTCCGATGGCCGACACAAAGCCGGATGAGTTTACGGAAGAGGCGATAGAGGTCTTCAGCGATGCTGATGTCCATGCAATCGCGATTCCGCTGGAAGATCTGGATGCTCACGCGAAGGCTGCAGCGGAACTGTTGCGGATCGGCTGATTTCCGTCAGTCGGCTGGGTGCCGCTTTGGGGGACGGGTGATGCACTCCGATCCCGACGGAAATCCCGACAAACTGTCGGGAAAGCATGTTTCTATTTTGCGTTTTTATGATTCCCGACACGAATCCCGACGAATTGTCGGGATTCAACCACGACGAACAGCAAATCCGAGTTTCCCGACGCAACCGAAGGAATGGAACGCGTATCTGACCGAGCATTCTTATGGCGCACCGGTGAACCAATGAAACTCAATGAATCCATCGTCGAAGATGCAGCCCTCGGCTGGTTCGGAGAGTTGGGCTTTGCGATTGGGCATGGGCCGGAGATTGCTTCAGGTGAATCAGCGGCGGAGCGTTCGTCGTTTGGGGACGTCGTGCTGGTACAGCGACTGCGAGAAGCGATACATCGGCTGAACCCGTTGATACCGGAGGAAGCTCAGGAAGAAGCACTGCGAAAGGTGCTGCGTCTCGATACGGCCACATTCATCGGGAACAACCGGGCGTTTCACAAAATGCTGCGGGACGGCGTCGAAGTGGAGTATCGGCGATCGGATGGCTCGATCGCCGGTGATCGAGTGTGTCTGCTGGATTTCCATGAACCGTCAGCCAATGACTGGTTCGTCGTGAATCAGTTTACGGTGATCGAAGCTCAGCACAATCGCAGGCCGGACCTCGTTGTGTTCGTGAACGGCTTGCCGCTGGCGATCGTCGAATTGAAAAACGCGGCAGATGAAAACGCGACGATCTGGTCGGCGTACTCTCAACTGCAAACGTACAAGGCTGAGATTCCGTCGTTGCTGCGTTACAACGAGCTGCTGATTGTGTCTGATGGTCTGCAGGCTCGTATCGGATCACTGACGGCCAATCAGGAATGGTTCAAGGTCTGGAGAACGGTGGACGGTGAAGCCGACGCGCCGAAGGCGGCTCTGGAGCTGGAGACGCTGATACGAGGTGTCTTTGAGAAGCGACGGTTCCTTGATCTGCTGCAGCACTTTATCGTGTTCGAAGAAGACACCGACAGCGATCGGCTGCATAAGATCATTGCGGGGTATCATCAGTTCCATGCCGTGAACGCAGCCGTCGAAGAAACGGTGCGAGCCAGCGGGATGTTGGCCGATCCCGAGACGGCAGAACTTCCGGACGGTTACTATTGGGCCGGTCGAATGCACGGCGGCAAGGCTGGCGACCGTCGTGCAGGAGTTGTCTGGCATACGCAGGGATCGGGAAAGAGTTTCTCGATGCTGTTTTATGCGGCGCGCGTTGTGCGGCATCCGGCGATGCAGAATCCGACGCTTGTTGTGCTGACAGACCGCAATGATCTGGACGATCAGCTTTTTGGGCAGTTTCAGAGATGTTACGAACTGCTGAATCAGATGCCGGTTCAGGCTCGCGATCGTGATCATCTGCAGGAGCTGCTGAAGGTGGCCAGCGGCGGCGTGATCTTTACGACGATTCAGAAGTTTTTGCCCGAGAAAGGCGAGAAAATGCCGTGCCTCAGCGATCGGCGAAACATCGTGGTCATTGCCGATGAAGCTCATCGCAGCCAGTACGATTTGATCGATGGCCTCGCTCGTAATCTTCGCGATGCGTTGCCGCGTGCCTCATTCATCGGCTTTACCGGAACGCCGATCGAACAGAACGACGCGAATACTCGGGCGATCTTCGGCGACTACATCTCAATCTACGACATTCAGCGAGCCGTTGCCGACGGTGCGACGGTGCCAATTTACTACGAGAGCCGAATTGCCAAGCTGGGCCTGAACATCGCAGCTCTGCCACGATTGGATGCGGAGTTCGACGAGATCACCGAAGGCGAAGAGCAGTCGAGCCGCGAGAAACTGAAATCCAAATGGGCCGCTTTGGAGGCTCTGGTCGGTGAGCCAAAACGAATCAAGCTGATTGCCGCCGATCTGGTCGAACATTTCGAGAAGCGTGTCGAAGCGATGGACGGCAAAGCGATTATCGTCTGCATGAGCCGCCGCATCTGTGTTGATCTGCTGAATGCTCTGGTTGCTCTGCGTCCGGATTGGGCCAGCGCAGATGGTGACGATGCGGAAGCGGAGGCATCGAAAGACTGTGTCGCGAAGATCATCATGACCGGCAGTGCCGATGACGGGCCGGACTGGCAGCCGCATATTCGCAACAAGGAAAAACGCAGGAAGTTGGCCACGCGGTTCAAGGACGCGAAAGATTCTTTCCGAATCGTGATCGTTCGCGATATGTGGCTGACGGGTTTTGATGCTCCGTGTCTGCACACAATGTACGCCGACAAGCCAATGCAGGGCCACGGTTTGATGCAGGCGATTGCTCGTGTGAATCGTGTGTTCCGAGACAAACCCGGCGGGCTGGTGGTCGATTATCTGGGGCTGGCCGATCAACTGCGGGATGCTCTGTCGACTTATACGAACAGTGGCGGAACGGGAAATCCAAGCATTGATACCGCGCAGGGGATTGCCGTGATGCTGGAGAAGTTCGAAATCGCATGCGACATCCTGCATGGATTCGACTGGAGCCTATGGGCGACCGGCACGGGCTCGCAGAAGCTGAGTCTCATACCGGCAGCTCAGGAGCACGTCCTGGAGCAGGAAGACGGCAAGAAGCGATTTGTACAGGTCGTCACAGAGTTGTCCCGCGCGTTCGCTCTCTGCGCGGCCAGCGATGAGGCAACAGAGATCCGGGACGACGTGGCATTTCTGCAAACTGTTCAGGCGGCGTTGAGCAAACAGTCATCGGGTGGCCGAAAGTCGCCGGAAGATCTGGACGCGGCGGTGCGGCAATTAGTTTCGAAAGCCATTGTTGCCGATGGCCAGATCATTGACGTCTTCACGGCTGCAGGACTCAAGAGGCCGGATATCAGCATTCTGTCGGATCAGTTCCTCGCCGAGGTCCGTGGCTTGAAGCACAGAAACGTCGCAGCGGAATTGCTGGAGAAGCTGCTGAACGACGAAATCAAGGTTCGATCACGGCGGAACTTGGTGCAGTCGCAGTTGTTCTCGGACAAGCTCAAGCAAACACTGAACGCGTACCACAATCGAGCGATCGCAACTCATGAGGTGATCGAAGAACTGATCCGCTTGGCCAAAGAGATGGAGGCCGCTCAGAAACGCGGCGAGGAGCTGGGGCTGAACGACGACGAGATTGCCTTCTACGATGCTCTGGCGACCAATGAGTCCGCGTTGCAGGCCATGGGTGATGACAAGCTGAAGGTGATCGCTGCCGAACTGATCAAGATGGTTCGCAAGAGCGTGACCATCGACTGGAATCTCCGCGACGGGGCTCGGGCAAAGATACGAGTGATCGTGAAACGCATCCTGAACAAATGGGGCTATCCGCCGGACCTGCAGGAAGAGGCGGTGAAGACGGTGCTGCAGCAGGCCGAATTGCTGTGTGCGGATTGGATGGGCGACGCTTAGTCGGCGCTGAGCCGCCGTTTGTAGGTTCCTGAACAGTGGACGGGACACCGCGCGAGGTGGGGGGTAGTTGTTTTCAAGGTTCTCCCGTGAGCTGCGAGTTTTCAACAGGGACCCTTGCGAGGTATTGAACATACCCGGCCTGAACGACTAGGGGGCGGGGGGAGCGCATTCGACGTGAGTTGAAAGAACATGGGAAAATTATTTCGTGGAAGAATCGAAGCGTTTTCCACGAAATGACCCGTTTTCCATCCTTTCGTGATGCAAAACGAGTGAAATTGATACTTGACGAGACAGCCACTTGAGCCGATAAAACATTGAGAAACACGGCATTTCATTGAATGGCTGACGATTCCAAGGGTCTCCTGGGGGCCAAGAGGTCGCAGGTTCAAATCCTGTATTCCCGACTTTCATAAGTTCTTTCTGTTCCTCAACTTAGAGGAAACCGATCGTCCTGATTGTGCGGCGAGAAACGTGTTGTTAACCGTTTCCCTACCCTGTTGAGGTCCGCACATCTGTTGCCGCTCCGAATCATGCCCTCTGCAGGGCTTGCGGCCGGACTCGGATCGGGGTTCGCTCGACCGCACGTCATTTTCTCGCAGTCTGCGATGCCCCGGGTCCCCACGAACAGCATGAGAAGCTCAAAGCGAAGTGGCTGAGAACGCCTTTTATCTCCGCTGCCGTCACGAGCAAGATTGATGTTCGAGGATCCATTCGAAAGGAAGACTCATGATTACAACACTCAAGGTTACGCTGGTTCGCGGTTTGTATGCTGAGCAGGCATGGTCGGTAGAGATCGAACTTGACGACTCGTCAACGCTGGATGCCCTGCATGACGTAATTCAGGATGCGGTGGGTTTTGAAAACGATCATCTCTACTGCTTCTACCGGTCGCGAACTGATCGCAGTCAAACCCGAGAATACTTCGACGATGAGAACGGACTGATCTGGGAGACAAAACTTGCCGACATGTTTCCTCTGCCGCCAAAACAATCCCTTTTCTATCTGTTTGACTGGGGCGACGAATGGGTCTTCAAAATCTCCCCAAGCAGAAAGAAGTCTCACGAATGCCAGAAGGGCGTAGAATACCCCCGAGTCATCAATGAATCAGGCATGAAGCCTGTGCAGTATCCAAACCCGGAAGAAGAGGATGACGAAGAGTGATGCTGCCGGAGTACTCTGGGTGATTGGTGTTCTGGAATGCAAAGAATCTCAGTCTGACGAGGAACAAATTGAGTCTCGGCATCAGGCCATTGGGAATCGAATTCCTCACCGGTATTCATGCATCCCTGATGCCGAGGGACTTGATTCGGGAATTGAGTGTAGTCGGCTTTACTCCCAGCAACTCCGCGGCCCCGTTTGGTCCATAGACCTTGCCGTGGCATTGTGACAACGCAGCGCGGATGTTTTCGGCTTCGAAGGTTCGACAGCCATGAGTCGGCCCTTTATTTTTTTGCAGCCTCTGCCTCCAGATCTTCGATCAGAATCTCGACATCTTTGTCTTTTGCAACAGGGTTAATTTTTCTTGTCGCAGTCTTCATCGTTGTGTTTCTTCTCACGCTCCATTTCACGACAACATCGACGGGCTTATCGAGTTCTGCTTCTTTGGAAAACTCGATGACTCCATCCACTGCGGAATCTTTATCCCTGGTCTCGCCACTCACGGTGACCTCAAGCTTTGCGGACTGCTTTAGCGGCATGCCGTTGTAGAGGAACCGAAGTCGGACCTTGCCTTTCTTCGGGGCGTCGTCCTTCATCTCTGGTTTTGGGTCAGGCTTCTTTCGGATGACCAGCTCAACCGGGGCCGCATCGCTGCTTTGGCGTCCCAGAGCGTCCGTGGTTCGAGCCTTGATCAGATATCGTCCGGGCGGTTTCATCAGCTTTGAAGGCACAATCTTAATCTGCTGAACTTTGTCGGGGGGCCATGAGACGGTCAGGTTTGGAACAATGGTCGCGTCGGCAAATGGTTTGTCGGGGTCATCAGCATCGACAAGGTTGAACTCAATTCGTTCGACCGGGGCCGAAGGATTCGGATCTCTTTGCTGAATCTCCAGAATACCCTCGCCCCCCTCTTCAATCGAAAGAGACCTGGGAGACAAGCGAAACTCCGGCGGAGTACCGTCGATCAGAACGCTCACCGTGTCAGGATCAAGCGGTGGAGCACCTTCTCCGGGGAATATACCGATTTCGAGGTTAACAAGATTCCCATCCGTTGTTGGAGTCCATTCTGTTTGCCAGTCTTCGACTTTAGAGGCGATCGCAAATGTCCCGTCAGGCTTCGACGCAGTAAGTTGCTGTCGATGTCGCCTGTCTCGCAGGAACTTCAGGGATTCCAGCTCGCGAACGCCTTTCAATCCGGGTCGCGGAGCGTGAGATTTCTCTCCGGAGGCGGGCCTTCGGTCGGTCTCGAGGCTTCCGTCAATTTGTAATCCAACAGGAATTCCCTGACGGCTTTTCGATTTGTCCCCAGCGGCTTTTGCGGTGAAGAACGGAGTCGGAAACAGCCGGGGCGGAAGGTTCGTGGCTTCTTTGCGAGCCAGCGAGAACCCTTCTCGCTGGCGAACGAACAGTCCTTCGGATTCTGAACCGAAATACGTGAAGCGTACGTTGGTCCAGCTATTGTTCAGGCTGCCGAGGCTATCTTTTTCATTGCGACACTCGAGATCAATTACCAGAGCACGGGGATAACCATCAATGTCCACGAAGATCAAAAGGTTGTCCTCGGAAGCCGCTACGTTCTGAAACGTAAAGCCATCAGCGGTGAGATCGACGGTATCCGATTGAGCGATTGGCCAGCCTTCGCGATCGGCCAGGGTGAATCGCACGGAGGTCTTCTGAGTCACCTCGGTGGTTGGTTCCGCATGATTCGGCAATTTGGGGGTCACCCGTACCTGAACTTCCTTCCGAGAATGGCTCCACTCCGCAGAGGCCTCGAAGAGTACTCGTGGATGCAACGGAATCACTTCCAGCCAATGTGGCCAGGACTCGTCGGCGTCGACCCAGCTCACTTTGTCGCCATCCTTTACTTCTTTCAGGTCGATGACGTTCAGAAAGAGTCCATGCGACACCTCGGGCAGCGAACTCGCCGGGGGTTGAGCAACAGCAGGTTCGGCGGCGACAGGAGCCCCCGAATTTGCCGGGGGAGCCGAGGACAGCGCGGTGAAAGGAATGGGTTGAGTGGGGTCTGTCTCTGCAATCGCCACTGGCAACAGGAACGGACCTGATTGTGCAATCAGGGGGCCAATGAGTCGGGCTTTTTCCGTCAGACTTTTTAAAGCCGAATCCAACTGTGGAAACAGCGGAGGCTCGCTGAGAGGTGATGGATCGGCGGCGTACAACAGTCCGGGCGGCCATGTTGCATTCGACATTTCATTCATCGCAAAGACTTCAACACGGACAGTTCTGGGCTTCAGTGTTTTGTTTCGAAGCTTCAGAGTGTTCAGTGTGACCGTGTTAGGAAGAATACGGAGTGTTCTGTTGTGGGAACTGGCACTTTGCGGAATGCGTGGATCGCCCTCCACTTCCAGTGCGATGAGTTCTTTGACCGGCAACGGCAGTGAGGCGGGAATTTCCGCCGACAGAACTGTTTCGCCAATCTGCGTCGCTGCGATGACTCGAATTGACACGGCCGGAAGGACACTGTCTGCGGGCTGCCTTGTGACATAGTTTGCTGCCTCAGCCGACAGTTCGAAATCTAACTGCCCCGATGTGTCCAGACGGAAGCGATATGGCAAGTCCTGTTCGACCGGCTGTTCATCCATTGAGGCAGATAGGATCCTTAAATCGATCGCATCAGGAGGCTCAACGACGAAACGGATCTCAGCTCCGATCTCGTCTGGCTTCAGGGATTCTTCATAGTCGCTCAATGTGAGTTGAAAGCGAAGTGACCGAGGTTCCTGCGGGACCAGTCTTTTCTGAGCTTCCTCACTTTCGGAAAGAACAAGCCGAAGTTTGGGTTCGAGCGTAAAAAACGGGACCGTTAAGGCAGGTGTGTCAGAAGGAGTTCGACACTCGGCCTGTGACAAGGCTGAAGCCAGTCTCAGCCAGGAAAGCGTATCCTTGATTTGAGTGGTGGAGGCCAATTCGCTGAGGCGATCCGAAGGAGAAACGGCGTCCGAGAGTTCGGCCGTAACCACGGGGCTGGAATCCTGGAGCCTGAGCCGTAGTTCAACAACGACCGCAATGTGTTGTTCTGCTCCGCGATCTTCCAGAGCATTCTTGAAGGCACCTTCATTCGGAGGTTCGGGTTTCCGGTCTTTGAGCTTCGATTTCAGCAGTGCGACGACGTGATCTCGTTCCTGGCTGGTTAGCAGCGGCGTTCTGAGTATGGCATAGAGAATCCCCGAACCAGCCTCCTCAAGTGACAAGTTGACATACTGAGTTACAGCCGCCAAAGACTGCTCTGTTTTCGTGATCTGCTCCCCAATGGCCTCTTCATCCAGCATCAGTGGAGTCTCGAACTTCAGAACCTCTGCTTCCAGTTGTTCAAGGTCGTTGATTAAGTGAGAGATGCGTTCTCGAAACTCTGCTGCTCCGACAGGATCCAGAATGCTGAGATGATCATGCCACTCCAAAAAGGAGGGGAGCTGAAATCTTGCAGAGAGAACGGCGTCCCATGCAAGCAGGGATTTTTCGAACGCGGACTCTCTTCCCGTTGAAGCTGCGCGATCCCGTGCTCTGACGAGACCATCACGCTCGGGTGCATTGAGGCCAGGTGCTCCCGCTACCGGAGTCGCGGGAGAAGCGGAGGATGGCGATTCGAGATCACCTGCCAGAAAACGTTGACGGAAATCCTTCTCCGTGGCCTCGGCGATCTGAAGACGTGCAGCAACGAAGTCGAGTGTCCCGGTGCGGTACTCCTTGAGACTTCGAAGCAGTTGAGCCCGCAGGGAGTCCCATGGATCTGAGGTCTGACTTCCGGGCTTCGGAGCATTTTGGCTCTGCTCTGCTTCATCTGTAATTGGAGGATTCGCGAGGTCTCCTTTGCTGTCATTCACCGGGTTGGTTGCACTGTTTACGGTGGGCGGGTTCTGTTTCTTTGCCGCATCGGAAGTGTCCTGCGGTTGTGAGCCCGTCGCAGTGGAAACGCTGGCTGGGGGAGCACCAGACTCCTGCTGCGACAGGGAAAATGCGGACCCGGTGATCGCAATCCCCGGCAGTTTCGGAAACCCTGCACTCATGGCCAAGAGGCTGGGCGAGAGTGTCAGGCTGGGCGACAGTGTTCGGTGATTTCTGCTTCGGACACTGCTCTGAGCAACCGACGGCGGATTGTGTGCCGTCTTTGGCGCAGCGGAGTCATCTTTTTTCTCAGAAGGTTCGCCTTTACCTGGATCTGTTGGAGGCTCTTTACTCCCGGTGCCAGAGGAATTTGGGTCACTGGCGTTCGTCTGAGAGACTCTGGCCAGCACGGGGCCTCTATCATCGGGGTTTGTTGAATCAAAAGGAGTGACGGCGACGCCTTGATGATTGAGCAGCAGGGGAAGCTGCGACTCAAAAGCACAGACTGAGCAGATGTAGTTATAGAGTTCCTTCAGTTCAACAGTCCCGTTCTGATTTCCCCATTCGGCCAGAGTATCCGCGCGTCCTTGAAGCCCTTCTGCAAAGGCTTTTGCGAATGCCGTGCTTTTCATGTCAGGCGAAGGGTAGGAAAGCTGATTTACTCCGCATGGCAACAGGACCCAGTGATCTTTGGGTTCAGAATTTGTTTTGCCTTGCAGAGTTGCTGCGATCTTTGCAGGAAACAGATTGGAGAACATACTGATCCGAAAGTTCGAAACAGCCTGAGAACAGTCGAGGACAAGAAGTCGAGTCGCGATTTCTGGTTTACTGTCCGGTTTTTCGTCCACCTCGAAAGCTGCATCAACAATCTCGCTCGCAGAGACGGTTTCGCCGTTTAGTCGAACGAAAGCCTCTGAGTCAGTCTGTCGAAAGTCATCGTCCGGGTTTGGTTCAGGTGGCTGGCCATTATTCGTTTGTGACTCGCCGATTGAGCCGCCATAGCCTTTGAGATAAACAATAGCGGCCGATCGATCGAGAGTTCGCAATTCACGGACGCGATCCAGAAAGGCTTTACGACTGGGGACCAGGGCCTGTTCGGTCCTGAGCTCAAGTGTTTTCTCAATGAGATCGAGATCTGCCTGCTGAAAGGGAACACCCAGATTCAGGTCCGGAGTTGAGTCCGGAAGGCGAAGAACAAGAATTTCCGGATTGATTCGCGATGTTCTGCCGGTTACCAGGAAATAGATAAAAACAGCCGATAGCGCGAGAAAAAGAATCAGAAAGAACATCCGCTGAAACAGCAATGCGCCCTTTGACCCGTAGGCGTACGGATTACCTTCTGACAGGGAGTCTGGTTTCGTCAGAGACATTACAAACCCTTTCCGACCTGGCCCTGCCCTATTGTGAGGGTCTTGCTGTAACGTGTTTCCGACCAAGGCCTTGATTCTAAGCTTTCTCAGGGCAACTCCCGCCAATGACGACGGAGATCTCTCCTCCCGCACTGGAGATCCGGCATCGTACCCCCGGAATCCGGATCGTGCGAGTAAACACCGCAGTTAAATCGTTGTGAGAGGGGGCTGAAGTGACTATCCTTGTGAGGAGCGTTGCGGCTTGAAAGGCCGTCGGCTCATCGTTGTCGCCGACAGGGTCGGTTCCGGGTGAGTGGCAAGATCCTCTGAGGGCGGCGTCAACAGAGTCTTTTACGCGGCCAGAAGCGACCAGGTTCCCGTTCTCACAACATGCTGAAACCAAGCAGCAGAGTTGTCCCTGAGAGATGATTCATGAAGCATCCAGCAGTGAACTGGACGGAGGGGATGTTCCTCCGCCCGCAGCATTTTCAGGCATCCGATATGCATGCTGCGGAGCTGGTTTCGGTTTCACAGCAGTGGGACCATGTGCATGGCTATGGTTTGAGAATGTTTCCGGGTGTCTCAGAGAAGGCCATCGCCAACTACGAATTTGAGATTACGAACATCGAAGCCCGCATGAAGGACGGAACTCTGGTCTCGGTCGCCGGGGGACTGGACCGCATTCCGCTCCGTGAAGCGTTAACCGCCAGCGAGACCGTCCGCATCTTCCTTGCTGTTCCTCGTCGCCAGCCCAATGGATGCAACGTTGCAGAAACAGGTTATCGGATTCCCACGCGATTCGTGCCGATCGCAGAGTCCCTTCCGGATGATTCACTTGGCGGAAACGATCAGGAGATAGAGTTTCGGCGACTGAATGTGTGCCTGAAAACGTCTGCGGAAGAATCCCCGGGGTATGAACTGCTTCCAATCGCGCAGGTACGACGAGCAGGCGATGGCAGAGCGACACCGGCGCTGGATCGGTCGTATATTCCCCCGGTGTTGTGTGTGGAAGCGTGGCAGAATCTGGAGCATGATTTTGTCCGTGCCGTGTACGACATGATTGGTGCGAAACTGGACGTTGTCAGCGAACAGATTCGTCGCCGCGGAATGACATCGCAGCCCCGCGATATCGAACGCTTCCTCATCCTTAGAACCCTGAATGAGGCATCAGCGACAGCACAGACTCTGGCATTTTCACGAGGCGTTCATCCTTTCAACGTTTACTGTGAGTTCGCCCGAATTGTCGGAATGCTGAGCTTTCTGGCGGAACAGCGAAGAGTGGACGCGATTCCTCCGTACGATCACGACAACCTTGAACCGGTGTTTCGCTGGTTGCGTGACAAGATTGACGTACTCCTGAAATGTGTGGTCGAGAACCAGCTCAATCAACGTATGTTCACAGGGCTTTGTCCCAGTGGCCGACGGCCCCGGATGCAGGTTACGTTCAACTCGGAATGGCTGGGGCCTTCATGGGAATGGTTCGTCGGTGTTCAGGTGGAAGGGATTGCTCCGGAAAAAGTAGAAGTGATGCTGACCAAGGGGCTGGACTGGAAGCTTGGCAGCAGCGAAGAGGTGGACGCCATTTTTGACGGTCGGCGCTTTGGTGTTGACCTTGCGATGGTCAAGCAGGTCCGCTCAGAACTGCCTTCTCATGAAGGCTGGCAGTTCTTTCGGGTCTCGAAGGACCAGGCGAATCCCGCATGGAATGGCGTACTGAGATCAGAAACTCTGGCCATGCGTTTCAACGAGAACATTGTCAAGGAAGTTCAGCAGCTTGATGGTCGCGATGAAATGGTGCTGGAGATCCAGGGACGGCGTTTTGTTGTCCGTTTTTGTCTGTTTGCTGTTCTCATGACGAATGATCGGCAGAGGTAAGTATCGCAGGGCCTGGCCTCAAAGCCACAACGGGTTCTCTGCCGACTGATTACGAGGTTTCTTTGTTGTTGAAATGATATGACCCCACGCTTTGCCAGCAAGATTGATCCTATCTTTGAGCACGTTCTCACCCTGCTTGAGCGCGCGGAGGATGGGCACGATCCGGATCCGATGGTTGAACAGGAAGCGATTGGTAAACGACTGGCCGACGCGGAAGCATTTCTTGGTGAAACAGAAGAATGGAAGCTGGCAAAGTTTGCGATGGTTTCCTGGATCGACGAGATCCTTGTTCATGGATGCACGTGGAAGCATGGTGAGTGGTGGCACCAGAATCTGTTGGAGGGTCAGCATTTCAAGGTGGAAGGCACGGACAATTTCTTTCAGGTCAACGTCGCTGCTCAGGAGTTCTTCAACCGGGCTCGTCAGGCGGCAGGACTCGCCCGGAAAGACGCACTGGAGGTCTATTACATTGCGGTGATCCTGGGATTCCGGGGTATCTACGGCCAGAAAGATCTGAATCCACAGACCTATGGTCTCCCGGGTACATTACCACAATGGCTGAAGACCACAGCGGCAGCAATCCAGCTCGGACAGGGACGGCCACCAATTCCTCGCGCTCCTAGACCGGCTCATGGTGCTAAGGCGTTGAAGGGGCGACTGGAATTTCTGGGAGCACTCGTCTGGTTTCTGCTGTTTGCAACCGTGGCGACAGTACTCTTTGTGATGCAGAAGTAGAACAAGCGTAATTGACTATTTCGAAAGTAAATCCGCGTGGCCCTGATTCGTCTCTTTCTGGATAAGCTGACAGCCCCGTTTCGGGTGTTGTTTTCGTCTCCTCTGGCCCTCTTCTCCTCCCCACGCAAAATGATGGGGCTGTCGTTGCCGGTCCGCGTCGCAGTGTTTGTATTTCTGACACTCGTTCTGTCGGCCGCAGTGGTGGTCTTGATCAAGTATAAAACAGAAACCGGTACTCGAGATCTCTGGGATGACCTGCCCAACCCAATCCTGATGGTTCCGATGCTTCTGATTATCCCGGCTGCAGCCTGGAAGCTGGTTTCTCTTTGGCTGCATGAAGTTCCCACACGATTCCCGGAGATCGAGCAGGCGTGGAATCATGGACTTCGCGCATTGGCGGAGCATGGCTTGTCCCTCACCTCCGCTCCCTTGTACCTGATTGTTGGGCCAAAGAACGCAGGTGAAGCCAGGGCGCTTGTCGAGTCATCAGAAATTCCGATGGATATCTGCGGGCAACCAGACGGTAATCCGTCTCTGGTCTGGTTCGCCAGCCGGCAGGCTATCTTTCTTGTTTGTCCAGGTGCGTCTCAGGTCTCACTGTTGTCCCGCGCGTCGCTGGCGGAAGCGAATTCTTCCGTTGCGACACAAAAGGGACCGGAGAAAGGCATTTTTGAGCAAACGATGGACGGAGGTGGCTTTGAAGCAGCATCCCCCGCGTTCTCCGATACAAGTTCAGGTTTTGCGGCCGAGCCATCATCTCGCGAATCAGCGAGACCGAACGTATTCAACGTCTCGAATCCGGGTTTCGACTTCGGAAGTTCGATGTCGTCTCCTGCTGTCAGCAGCCCGCGTTCGAAATCCGCCGCAATGCGACCACAAGTGGATCGTACACAACTGGACGAAGCTTCCGAGAAGCTGGCTTATGTTTGTGAACTGCTCCGGCGAAACCGGCTGCCATTCTGCCCGCTGAATGGCATCATGTCATTTCTGCCTCAGCAATTCATTACTTTGAGTGAAGAGTGTGCCGCCGATCTGGGTCGTGCCGCCGAAGCGGATGCCCGCGTTCTTCGCAAGTCGCTGGGTTTGAGAGCGGCGGTCGTGGTGCTGGTGGGCGGCATGGAACAGGAAAGTGGATTCCGTGAACTGGTGCGTCGTTTTGGCAAAGAGATTGCATTTCGAAACCGCATCGGAAAAGGGAACAATGAACTGTGGAGCGATACCACTTCCGAGCTGCTGGAATCGCTGGGGCGCCATGCGGCAGGAGCATTTGAAGACAACATTTATCCCCTTTTCCGAAAGGACTCTAATCTGACGGAGATCGGGAATACGAAGCTCTATAAGTTACTGTGCCTCAGCAGACTGAGGATCAATGATCGTCTCACGGCCCTGCTCCGCAATGCCTATGCGACTGAGGAGAAAGATCTGGCATGGTCGCTTCCGATCCTCGGCTGTTACTTTGCCGCGACCGGTGATCGTGAAGATCGCCGCGCGTTTGCAGCAAGTGTCTTTGATCGTTTGCTGAAGCAGGTCAATGAACTGGACTGGCACCCTGAAGTGCGTTCTTCAGATGAGCGTTATTATCTGTTCCGTGATATCTTCCTCGGTCTCAATGCTGTCCTCCTGGTTATCATCGGCGTTCTCATCTGGCGTCGGCTTTCTCTTTAGAAGCTTTAACAGAATCGGGGCGGGTTCCCCGGCAAAGTTCTTTCTTCCTGCATAGTTTCGTTCTCCGGGAGCCAGTCCCGGTTTTGTCTGGCGTACGACTTTTTTTGACGCCCTCTGAATCTGGTCAACGTTTCCCGGAGCAAGCTTGATGTCAAATTCCAGTGATGGCCGAAAGCAAAACTATACTTACCGCGATGCGGATCCGACGACGTCTTCCGAACAGGCAACCCCGTCGTCAGCAGATCCACTCAAGGCCGTAGAAAAACTGCTCCGGGCCAATGAGCCGGCGGACATGTTGGCGGCCGAACCTCAATTGATGAATCGACTCCAGTCTGTCGCCCGACAATGGGGGCATCTGGAATTTTGTTCTGAGCCTGTTTGTGAACAACTTGTGCATGCTGTTTTGGGCTCGGACTCTCGTGAGAAGCAGGGCTTACTGAACAGCGGGATCATTCGGATGGTCGCCGCGACTCTGTGTGAAGACCTTACCGCGCGGGCTCGACTGGCGGCATTCTGGGAAAAGCTCAAGAAGAAGGCCGCCTGAAGATGTCTCTGGAAGAACTCATTCTCAGCGCTCAGCAGCTTGTTCGATCGCTGGCCGCCCAGGTTCATAAGAAGTTTCACTGCCAGTTCGAACTGGAAGATCTGATCTCCTATGGGCAGATCGGACTGGCGGCTGCCGCCTCAGACTTTGATCCCGAACAAGGAACTCAGTTCAGCACATTTGCCTATTATCGGATTCGCGGGGCGATCTATGAGGGCGTGTCAAAACTGAGTGGGACGACTCGCGCACAATATAAGCGGATGAAGTATGAGCAATCCGCTGCAAATCTTCTTGAACGCGGCCCTCATAGTAATTCGGGATGGACGAAAACCTCTGTTCAGGAAGACGCGGCATGGTTTTCAACGCTGTCGCATCAGTTGGCAGGGGTTGCCCTCCTCAGGCATTGCCACCTCGGCGAAAATGCTGAGTCGCTGGCGGACGAACAGTCAGATTCCGCCGAAGACAATCTGGAGTCCACAGAGATTACAGAGCAGATTCGATCGTTTGTTGAGGAACTGCCGGAAGAATCCCGATTGTTGATACAGGCTATGTATTTCGATGGATTGACGCTGAGCGATGCGGCCGAACGTCTGGGTGTGAGCAAGTCCTGGGCAAGTCGTCTTCATGCCCGGACGCTTCAAAGCCTGGCAACCGCATTGAAAACAATTGGTCTGAGCGCACTATGAACTCGCTTCGATACACAGGCGGAACCCTGCAGCTTCTGGACGACGGAAAAGTCAAGGCGTCCTGGCCTGCTGCTTTTTTTCGGGCGGGGGCCGCTGAAGATGGCTCGGAGGTTTCCCTGCAGTCTGGAGAGTACAGCCTGAAGTTTTCAGAAAGCAAAGTGCTGGAATTCGAGTGGATCGGTAATTCCTCCTCAGAAGCAGACGCTCTGAAGGTTGTTCAGATCGTCTCCGCGCTGCCAGCGCCTGCTGGCACTAATCAGCAATATCTCAAGACCTCTCAGGAGGCCCTGGAGACCATTTTTCGATGTGCCGGATCTCAACTGGGTCTGCAGGTCGTTTACTTTGATGAGCGATTCTTCAAGAGCACGATCTTTCGAATGCGATAGCCGAAATCAGTCCCTTCGGCGGGACGATGCAGACACCCGAATCCTCGGCTGATTCTCGTTTGTCGCTGGTTGCGCTGAGGATGGAGTGACTGCCGGTGATTCGGATAACCCAACGGCAGGCTCGGCATCAGGATTCTCAGAGACGCGGAGAACCTTCGGTTGCGCACCTCCGCGCTGCAAAGGATGCATTTGCAGATCATCCGGGTGCCAGGAAACGGCGAAGCCAACCAGCAGAAGAAGAGAAGTAACAGCGGCCAGTGTGATTCCGCTGCGCGATGTTGTCAGGGAGTGGAGTCGGGCCTTATGACCGCCAGTTGTCTCCCTCAGTGTTTCCACGTTTCCTGCTGCAATGCCCGGCAAGCAAACCTGAAGCGGCTCCGAAACAGGCGCGGCCAACAGCGGCGTTCTCTCCTGGCTCTGCTCATCATCCATTGCAGGCGTCGATTCACGATGCCGATTCGTCACACTGTCCTGAGCTGTGACCGCCTGCCAATCGCTCCATTCCATCCAGTTGTCGAGATATTCAGCGGACTCATGATGCGCTGACTCACTCATGAGCGATCTCTGCAGACGCTCTGCTGCGATCAGGCATCCGGATCGCTGCGACATACGCAACGGCAGCGTCCGTGTGTTGACAAACGAGTGGATCATTTGCAGAGCGCTTGCCAGCCTGGGTTCAGACTCTGAAGCTCGCTCAAGAGACTCAAACACACTGTTGCACTCACGTTGCGTTAGTCGCCGCGTCACCTGAACCAGATTGTCCAGAAACCTATGATCTGCCCACACGGCGGCCAGAAGTGATTCAGAAGTCAACGGATGATGCAGCGAGACAAGCGATCGAAACGCCGTCTCTCGGACCAATGACGGAACCTCATTCAGCATCGGAAGCAGAAGGAAGGCTGCCGCAGGATGACGAATTCTCCCAAAGGAATCGGCAAGACAACTCCGCAGTTCGAGGGAGTTGGCTCCGTGAGTGCGCAAAATGGTTCTCGCCTGAATTCGATCTGAGGCCGTTCCGAGTGACAGTGTCACCGCCATCCGGGCCGCCTTTTCGACTGTTGTCGAAAGGCCCGGCTGTGTCAGGCAACTTACCGCAGCCCGCCGGGAGCGATCTCGCTGAATCAAGATTGACCTGAGCCGTTCCCGGTTGAGTTCGATACATTGAACCAGCAGATCGGACTCTCCAGGCAGTGTTAAACCCCGGCTCTTGTATGCATGTGCAGGCTGCGACATTGTTTCACCGAAACAGCAGGACAGAAGTCGTGACTGAGTAAAACCCTGCCCACGAAACTACCCATTGCAGCCGCGAAAGCCTCAGCTTGTCTTGAACCACGACAGGATTTTGTCCTGATTGACGTCTGACACAATGATCAGGAAATCCGTTCTGAAGAGCGAATGACTTTCGATAGTCCTGATTGTATCGACAGGGGAAAGTCTGATGCTGGGTGGTCTCGGTCAGGAGCCGTAGAGGCGTCCTGAAAAAACACCCATGCAGGCCAAAGTACTGCATGGGTGTTCTTTAACGATTCAGTCTGATCAGTGGATCTCGTAAGCAAACGTTCCGTCGTCTTTGACAGAGAGATTCACAGACGTCACTTCAAGGCCCTCGGCCATGCGCCCAAGGAAGAGCGTAGACAGGTCCGGAAGGACAGCACGATTCAGAATGTTGTCCACATTTCTTGCCCCCGTATCGACTTCATTGCATCGCGCTGTGATCGCGTCCACAAAGCTTTCGGTGTAATGGAACTCGGCTTTGTAGTTTTCGTGAACGCGGCGAGCAATCTTTCCCAGTTTCAGCCGTACGATGCGTTTCATCACGTCTTCGGCCAGCGGGTAATAAGGGACGATTGTGATACGGCCCAGGAATGCCGGTTCGAAACCACTCTTGAGCAATTCAGGAAAGATTGCCTCAGCGAATGCTTCCGGGTCGGGCCGAGTTTCCGGGTCGAGGCACAGATTTTTGATGAACGAAGAACCGGCATTCGTTGTCATCAGAATGATGGTGTTGCGGAAATCGATGTCGTTACCTTCGCCGTCCTGCCCTCGACCTGCATCAAAGATCTGATAGAACTGAAGCTGGATTCCGGAGGCCGCTTTTTCGAATTCATCCAGCAGCACCACGCTGTAAGGTTTGCGGCGTACTGCTTCAGTAAGCAGTCCTCCTTCACCGTAGCCGACGAATCCCTGAGTTGACCCGAAGAGTTTGGTCTGCGCCATCTCTTCATCAGTCAACTGAGACATGTCGATCGTGGTCATGTTCTGTTCGCCACCGTAGAGCAGATTGGCCAGAGTAATGGCGGTCTCCGTCTTACCAACTCCGCTTGTTCCGGTCAGCAGAAAGACGCCAATCGGACGACGCGGATCAACCAGCCCCGCCCGTGACATCTGAATCCGCTTCGCAATGATCTCCATCGCATGGGACTGGCCGACGACAGACTCTTCCATCAGGTCCTTAAGTCGCAGAACCGTATTGACCTCGTCGGCCACCATTCTGCCAACAGGAATGCCGGTCCACGACTCGACCGTCTCCGCCACTGCTGATGAGTCAACGTAAGGGAACACCATGGGGTGGTCACCCTGCACGGATTTCAGCTCGGCCTCAACGACGCGCAACTGATCGATCGCTGTCTGACGTTCCTGGCCGGTCAGCGGAGCGGGCTTTGGTGCGGAGCCCTCCGGTGGGTTTGCCACCGCATTCACGCTCACGTCGGTTCCTGTGATAGCGGCGTACAACTGGTGAATCCGGGACACAAGTTCTTTCTCTCGTGCCCAGCGTAGCTTTACTTCATCAAGATGCTGTTCCGCGGCCTTTGACTGGGCTGCCAGTTCGCTCAGCACAATGGAGTGATCGACACCGGATTCCTGTTCTCGCTGCAGAATACCGGTCGAGACAGCCAGCCGCTGGACCTGTCGCTGAGCATCCTCGACAGCCGGCGGAGTGGAGCTTTGACTCAGGCCGATTCGGGCACACGTTGTGTCCAGCAGGCTGACAGATTTATCAGGGAGCAGTCGACCACTGATGTATCGATGTGAAAGTTTCACGGCATCATTGATGGCCTCATTCAGGATCCTGACTTTGTGATGCTTCTCCAGCGTTGCGACCAGCCCCTGCATCATCTCCACTGCGACCGGCTCTGTGGGTTCCTCAACTCGGACAACCTGAAAGCGTCGCGCCAGAGCGGCGTCCTTTTCGAAATACTGTTTGTACTCTGCCAGTGTCGTTGCCGCGATCGTGCGGAGTTCGCCGCGTGCGAGTGCGGGTTTCAAAAGGTTGGCGGCATCGCCCTGCCCTGCCTGGCCGCCGGCCCCGATCATCGTATGTGCTTCGTCGATGAACAGCACGATTGGTGTCGCCGACGATTTGACTTCATTGATGACCGACTTCAGGCGGTTCTCGAATTCACCTTTGACTCCGGCACCGGCCTGCAGCAGTCCGAGATCCAGCGTTCGCAATGAAACATTCCGCAGTGACGGAGGCACGTCGCCCATCGCGAGGCGAATCGCAAAGCCCTCGACGACAGCCGTCTTGCCGACACCCGGTTCACCAGTCAGAATCGGGTTGTTCTGGCGACGTCGGCATAGGATGTCCATGATCTGACGAATCTCACTGTCTCGACCCAGCACCGGGTCGATCTCACCGGCTTTCGCTCGAGCTGTCAGATCAATGGTGTATTGGTCCAGCGATGGGGTCGTGCTGGCGGGATTGCGTCTTGCCGGATCGTCACTGCCAGCAGGCGCGGGCCGCGCGGGATTGCTGTCAGCGGCTTCTGCCGAAGAAGCTGTAATCTCATCAAATCCAGCCCGTAGTGATTCCGGGCTGATCTTCTCAAACATCGGCGATGCTTCATAAGCCACGCGGGCCAGGGCATCAACAGTCACCAGCGCGAGCAGAATATGTCCTGACCGCACAACGCTGGCATGCTGATGCACTGAGGCCGTCAACCACGCCTCTTCGATCAGCTTCACAACATCGGGGCTCAGTGCGGGAGACCTCGCACTGCCCGTTTTCAACTGATCGACGGCACGCGTCAGGTCTGCTTGCAGCCTTACGGGATTGACCCCGAAATGCTGCACGATGGCATAAAGATCGCTGTCAGAGTTTTCCAGAAGTTTCAACAGCCAATGCTCAATCTCGACGTTGTAGTTGGTCCGTGAGGAACAGAGTCCGGCTGCAGCCTCCAGGGTGCGGCGTGTTGTAAGATTCAGCTTTGCAACAAGTTGCTTGAGATCCATGGAAGCCATTAGTTTGCCCTGTCAAAAACAACGTAAACGTCGGGAAACAGAATTTGC
>JBIIIF010000258.1:0-9784 GCA_044235005.1 Planctomycetaceae bacterium
GGACAGCTCATTTGACTCTGAGATGATCTTCCGTTGTGATGCTTGCTGACCCGGGCTGACAAAAAGCCCGATGTTGCCCCACCAATTGCTTCCACGCCCGTTCACGTTTTGCGGAGCACAATCATGAGTACTCGTCGCCAGTTTCTTTCCACATCAGCCGCAGCGGCCGCCGCCGTCGCACTTAACGAAACGATCAACGCGGCTTTGACCAACGCGACAGAAGATATTCCGATCGTGGATACTCATCAGCATTTGTGGGACTTGTCTCAGGTTCAGCCGCCATGGCTGTCTGGTGCCCCAAAGATTCTCAGCCAGACATATGGACTTGCCGAATTCGCAAAGGCAACGGAAGGCTTGAATGTCGTGCAGGCTGTTTACATGGAAGTGGACGTCGCTCCTGAAGATCAGGTCAAAGAAGCTGACACTCTGCTGGCGATCTGTCGCAGCAAGAAGGGGCCCACGGTCGCAGCAGTGATTTCCGGTCGCCCCGGCGAGGAATCATTTGCTCCGTATATTCGTCGTTATGCCAAAGAGAAAGAGATTAGGGGCGTACGACAGGTGTTGCACGCGGAAACGGCTGAGAAAGCCATGTGCCTGAAGCCGCAATTCGTCGCCTCAGTAAAGCTATTGGGAGAACTCGGACTCAGCTTTGACCTGTGTATGCGTCCGGGAGAACTCACCGACGGTCTGGCTCTCGCGAAGAAATGTCCCGGAACACGCTTCATTGTCGATCATTGCGGCAACGCCGATCCGTCCGTCTTCCTGAAAAATGCGGCCTCATCTGATCCGCCTGCCCACGATCCACAGAAGTGGCGGGACGATATGAAGGCTCTGGCAGATCAGGAGAATGTCATTTGCAAGATCAGCGGCATTGTTGCTCGAGCCCCCAAAGGCGTGCCCTACGTTGATGCGTTAGCTCCGATTGTCAATCACTGTCTCGACAGCTTCGGGCTGGATCGAGTCGTCTTTGGCGGCGACTGGCCGGTCTGTCTGCTCGGTGGATCTTACAAAGATTGGGTCACCTCACTGAAACAGATTATCTCCAGCCGTCCCGTTACAGATCAGAAGAAACTGCTGCACGAGAATGCTCGCAAGTTTTATGGGCTTTCATAGTACTCGGCGGTGAAACACCAGAAAGAGTCCAGCACTGCAAAGTCCCCACGCGGCGAAGGCAATGATCCATTGCCTTCGCCGCTGACGTTTAACGACTTCCGTTGGTGCCGATTTCATCTCTGAATGAATGTCGTCCCAGTCCTCTTTACCCGGAGCATCGCAGAACCCGTCGCTTCCGGGCGTGGAGACTCGATAGTGACCTCCCGGCATGACTTCAACACGATAGGAATTGCCCCAGATATCCTTCTGAGCAGCTGCCTGTTGCTGGGCTGCCTCTGGATTTACTGAAATCTCTTCAGCGATGAACAAACGGGGCCATCCGAACCAACAGAACAGATCGCAGCAAGTGTCGACCTCCTCGTGATCCACTTCTTTCCACCGCTACCGAGCAGCAAGAGCCGAGTCGGCCGGTATTGCTGTGGCGTTGAATCTCGATGCTGGTGTCACGCGGTTGGCGGCGCGGCGCTTGCCGAAGTGCTCAACGGAATGCAGCCACAGTTCGGCCGACAGGTTCAGCCTGTCCAGAATTGGTGGAGCGTTCTTGGGAATCGCTCCGCGTTTGCCAGGCTTTAATTGGCGGCCGGTCCAGTCGAGCAGTTGCAGGTACTCGGGCAACGTCATGAACACACAGCCCTTGTTCGACGCTCGGCGGCTGGAACACTTCTCGCGAACTTTCTTCCGCTTCGGTTCCAGCTCCACAGGAGCCAGCCAGCCGGCTTTCTGGCCATGCTCAATTCTCACGTCTTTTGAATCAGCCGTTGACACTTCTTCTGCAGACTTCAGGTCAGCAATACGCTCCTGAGCACTCGTAAAGTCGCTCTTCTCCGGCGTTGCTGCAAGGCCCGCTCGAATCGGGTTCAGATCCACATACGCCATGCACGCCGCGATCGCTGATTCATCGGTAAGCACGGTGGCCTTGAAGCGACCTTCCCAAAACCGGCCGGTGCATTCATCCTCAGCATTCGCCATCCGAGCAATCACTTCCGACGTACATCGCATGAACCACGAAATGCTGGACAAACGAGCCCGCAGTTCGGCGAGGATTTTTCCATCAGCCATCAGGTGATTGAGCTCCGCCTCAGCAGGCTCCGCGGGGGAACCATCCTTGTTTCGCCGTCGAGGAAACAGATTCCACCACCGGCGAGCCACCTCTTCGTCCGACCATTCCTTCACCACATCCGGCCGACTTCTCAAGATCGCGTGAAGATGATTCGACATGACCGAGAAGCCAAGAACGTCGACGGAGAAGATCCCTGCAAGAAATTCCAGCCGATTCCGCATCCACTGCCGCCGGTGCTCGTAATTCTTCCCGGTGAGCTCATCGACCCCGCACAGAAAACCACGCCTCACGCACCGATTGACGCAATGCACAACCTGAATCTCCCCATCCGCCAACACCTCGCGACGATTCACCCGTGCCATGAGCCAAATCCTCAGCAACCAAATTAAAAGCCACGATCTTGACAGCAGAAAGAATAGCAGCCAAACTTCCGGTGGTCAAGTCACAATGGATGGCCCCGTAGATTCTTAAATCGCCTTGCAGGCTTCTTGGCTTCTGGCAAAGACTGCCGCGTCGAGACGAATCTGGTACAAACATCCAGACTTTGAACTTCCATGACGCCTGTGTTGTTCAAGTTGCAGTTTCAGGCATGCGAATGGCTAAAACTTCGGACCAACACGTTCCGGGGCCAGCAGCAATAGGTCTTCGACTCCGTTGCCCTTCAAGGCTTCTTGCCACGCTCCCAGTTCCAGTCCCTTGGTGATTTCGCCGGTGGTGGAATCCAGCCAAAAGTAGCCTGGCGTGTCTTCAGGTTTCTCGACCGAGTTAATAGCGGAGCCGTCTCGCTTTGTAATCAGTCCGAAAATCAGGTTTCCGGAACAACTAATCTTGTCCACACGCGCCCCGGCCACGCCTGAGTTCTCTTTATCAATCAAAAGCACTTCGCTCGAACTGGCAAAGAAGATCTTGTAACCATTCGGCAACATCTTCAGATTCGTATTTGGTTTGACGTATTCTCCGAGGCGAACCACCGACTGACCGGAGATCTGTTTCGAGGCATCCTGCTGAAAGCTCTTTATCTGGAGTCCGCCATTCTCCGGGATGATCATCTGAAACGCGGTACCATTTGCCACTTGATCCTGTCCTGATGCCGCCCCCGGGACCGGAGGAACTTCTGGTGTCCACGTCAATGTGCGAGAGGCTGCATCCCAGGCTCCTTTGAAGAACTGCATTTCACCAGTGTCCTTGGCATCGCTGTTAGTTAACGGAGCAGAGAACAGCAGCCACTGAATCCCGTTTGGGTCAAAGGCCGGGACCAAAGTCATTTTCCATAACTGTTTCGGATTTGTGGCTGGCCATTGGATGCTGATTTGCCAGCTGGGAAGGCTTCCCTGAGCCAGTTTGTCGCTGTTGAAACCGCCCTGAACCTGCATAACGGCTTCGAACTCAGTGTCTTTGCCGTCCTGAACCAGTTTGCCTGCGAACCCCCAACTGCCGACGGCCTTGTTTAACCCATCGATGGCCTGTAATGGTTCGGTCGGATAGTTCGCAGGAGCCTCTTCACCCAACAAGGCTTTCCAGGTGAGTCGAGCTTCAGCGGGGGCAGCCTCGGCTGATTCCTGCTGACCATCAACCGTCGTTTTAGGGGCTGGTTCCTGGAGAAGAAACGCAAGGCCTCCGCTTAACCAAAGTACTAAAGCAGAACACACAGCCATGGCACAAACTCCGAGGATAACAGGACGTGGAGATGTCGATTTGGATCTTGAAAGACCGCGAAGAGCGTCCGGCAGCTTGTTCACTGTCGGTTGTTGAGTATGACTCAGGCACGCTTCGAGCAAATCGTGGACGTCCCTGGCCGACTTGAAGCGGTCCGTTTTGTTCTTTGCCATCAGTTGCGCGATAATGTCGCAGAGCCATCCAGGGATCTCCGGATTCAGCTCGAGAATCGGAACAGGCTCATCATCAACGATCTTCCTCATCACGCTTAGAGATGTATCCGCCCGAAACGGCACGCGACCCGTGCAGAGCGTGTAGAGAACGCTCCCAAGGCTAAAAAGATCACTTGCCTGGTCGAGAAATTCACCGCGAGCCTGTTCAGGAGACATGTATTGCGGAGTGCCGGTTATTGTCCCCTGTTGGGTGATGGAAACATCATCCACGCTGCGAGCCAGCCCGAAGTCCGTCAACGTGACTCTTTCAACTCCTTCATCCAGAAGGATGTTCTCTGGTTTGATGTCGCGGTGAACAAGTCCCTGGTCATGGGCGGCTGCTAGTCCCGCTGCGACCTGAGATCCGATTCGCAGAATTTCAGCAGTCGTCAATGCTCCTTCGCGGTCAATGCGTTTTTGCAATGAACCGCCACGAATGTAGGCCATCACCAGAAAAGGGATTGCACCACTGTTCGAAACGGCATGAATGGGAATCACATTCGGATGCAGAACCGCAGCCACAGCTTTAGCTTCTCTCGCAAAACGTTTTCGAGCCGTGGCGTGGCTGGCAATATGCGTCGCCATCACTTTGATCGCCACGATGCGATCCAGTGCGGAATCGATGGCTTTCAGCACGACTCCCATAGCTCCCGCGCCTATGACACCGGTGACTTCATATCCTTCCAGCCGACCAAGCCGATCAGGATGTTCTGATGGCGTCAGCGAGTCGAGTACGTTTCGGATTGCTGCCGAAGTGCTGACCTTCAACGAGTCGATTCCTGCAGCGGAGTATTCCATGGAACTCGCCACGTCGAATTCCGTTTCCCGGAGCGACCGAGCGGCCTCGTTCCAGCTTTCCATATCAGCAGCATGATGTTCCAGATAGTCTCGACAAGCGGAACACTGATCCAGATGAGAGATGATGATCGTGTCGTCGAATTGGTTTCGGTCAGACTTCAGCAATTCGTCAATCAGACTGTGATCACAGCGATTCGTGCTCGAATTCATCGATCATTCTCCTGCAAGGACTGCACGTGCTCGCGAAGTCTTCGCATGATGCGACCGCGAGCCACGTAAACAGCTCCGATGGATTTCTTTAGGGTCGCCGCCACCTCATCGCAGGATTGCCCGCGAACGACCGTCAGTTCGAAAGCCTGCCACGTTTCCGGATCGAAATCCGCCTTCACGATCGCAGCCGCTCGAAGATACAACTCCCGCATCGTCTCGATCGCAAGTTCCTGTTCAATGCTGGCGATGTCTTCGGGCTGCTCGGCCAGTATCTCGAGCATCTCAGACCCGCCAGCGGCCACATCTTTCGGCTGTCGAGTAAAGGCACTGATCATTGCGTTTCTCGCGACGCGGCGGAGCCAATGGCGGAATCTCGTTTCCGACGATGTTTGCTCCCAACGATGAATGGAGGCCGCGACACGCATCAGGATTGTCTGGACCACGTCCTGGGCATCCGCGTCCTGCATACCGCGACGGCGGGCCATTCGATACAGAACGGGACGATAAATGAACACAAACTGATTCCACGCCTCTCGATCTTCGGACGATCGAACCTGCGCGATCAGGCTGCCTCTGGTTTGTGGAAATTCGGTCATGGCTGTCTCCTGCGAGACTAAACTCAGTGCGCTACTTCAACCTAACATCAAAGTCAGAAGAATTCCTTAATCTTCCTGAATCGTAGCCAAACACTGCGACTATTTGCCTGTTTTCCGAGAGAAAACTGCCGGGGGGAGACGGGAGAACACAAAGAGAATCCCATTGTCGACTGTCAGGGGAAAGACTCCACCGCCAGTGCATGTTTCCACAAAGGATGTGATCAGAATTAACTGCGCCGCGATCCCGTGATTTAGCTTGCCCTCCGCGAACAGCGTCAGTTTATTGAATCGATCTGGATCGCATTCTCGTTTACTTTCGTGTGCCGGACTGAGCGGCCATCAGGTTTGCATTTCAAAGTAGCCGTCTCGCTCCGTAGCGGAGCGAGACGGCTACTTTGAGAACCGACTGATTCAAGTCGAGCCAGTTACGTTTTGTCACCACGAAACACACGAAAGCATCGCATTACAGCCACACTGACGCCTCCAAGTTATCTGTGATGACAGCAGCAATCAGCTCACGATCGATGAACTGCCGTGAGACTATTCGAGCCGATCCGTTTCTCCCGTTGCGATAATCTTCCCGCGAAACTGCGATAACGGGAAATACTGGCTCGTCAATGACCCGGGGGGACTGTCGACTTCAAACAGAACGTAGCTGCCGGATCGGAAGATAGGCCGCTGGTTATACGGAAAGAATAACTTCGTGTTACTGGCTTCCAACGCCGCAGGCAAGAGTTTGTTCGAGGGCACTCCGTCGTCCCAGCCATCTTCCTTCAGATTTGCCACAACGTACCGGACATTGTCGCGTTCAATCTCCTGCAACATCTCGGTGTGTCGCCGAGGAAAGCAGCGGGCCAGCACGTCGACGTAGACGAATCGTGTGGGCGGGTCAAATTTCAGTTGCGAATAAAGATGAATCAGATTTCCGTTGTACGCCAGTAACTCGCGATCAGAAATCCTCATTTCGCGGAGCTGATCGATTAGCGGTTCAAGTTCCGCCCAGGTCGGGAAGGGGCTTTGCGAGATGGAATCTCTGACATCGGTCGGCAATGATCCGTAAACACAGGCCGACAAACACGGTTGAAGATAAGCGAGGCGACTTTGAATACTAAGCCCTGAACTCATCGTGCACATGATCACAATGACACTGGCCACGCATGAAACAGGGCCGAACGGGAATCTCGGGGCAACCTCTGACCTCACTTCAGAATCGGCAGCAATGTGTGCACTATGAAGCTGCTCGGTCAATGTGCGAACACAAATTGCGATCGCCAGAATGACTCCGGGCACATGGACGTAGTCAAAGAGTTGTTGCAACAACACCGCCTGCAGCAGCCATCCCAGATAACACGCACAAAGCAGTGAGCGACGGTCTCTGATACTGATGACGATGGCCGGAATATGGATAAGCACCCACGGCCAGAATCGTGAAGCGTGCGCGTGAAGGCGTTCAAGATTCCAGCGACTACGCCCGGCCTGATAATAATCACCATTCCACGAAGTCATCATCTCCACGAAGTACTTCCAGCAACCGGCGTGGACCATCCACAGTATTCCCAGCAATCCAGCAATGGCGCCGGCCGCGATCAAATAGCTCGAATGTTTCAGCCACGTCCCCAGCGAAGGAAACCGATTTCGCGACGCCAGTATCACGGCGACAGCGGGAAGTGCGACAAACGGCTTGATCCAGAATGCGACGGCCCACAAGCTGCCCTCAAGGAATGCCAGCAGCAGAAGAGTTCGCTCAGAGTTTGTGCCGAACGGAAACGTGCTCTGTGCATCCGCATGCCCGAAATAATCGCAACAGAACCTTCGCGTGGCCATAGCCAACAAACATGGCAGCAGCATCCAGGTGTCGCGCTGACAGTGGCACCATTCTGAAGTGCCCATGTAGAACATCAACAACAATGACGCCATCACAGCCATTGAGGTGTGCTGAAGCTTTCTTGAATCTGTCTTATCAGCAACAACGCGACAGAGTATTCCCATGATGCTGAGAGCAATGACAAGATCGAAGACTCTCAATACCTGGTCTGAGTCACCGAAGAGGCTGCGGACGATGACATGGATCCAGACGACTCCAGGCAGGTTAGGCTCGACGATGTCGCGGTAGAGCACTCCGCCCTGCATCAGACAGCGGGCCTGCAGATCGTACAGGACAGCATCCGGCGTCAACGGCATCTGCAGAAACACGGGCACCTGCAGCATCAGCAACAGCGCGGGGATTGCCCAGAAGATAATGGCCCTGCGGGACATGCGAGAATCGATGGGTTGTTGATCAGGAACAAGGACAATACGCGGAGGGACAACTCTTTTGAGCGTACTTCATGGTTCCACCGTCGCTCAGAAATAGCGGACCGGCGTTGCAGAAAGGCAACATTTCCACTGTTTCCGGTCCACCTTCTGAACGGCCCACGGCAATTGCAACGGCCTGTCTTGCCATCTTTGACGGAAACACCGGTTATTCAGCCTTTGTATTGTTTCATTTCAACTCGGGGGTCATCATCGTTGATGAGGCTACGGTAGCGGCAAAGAAATAAGAGACCAGCTCGGCGAGCGGCCCGGTGTGAACCGGCCGGTAGAACGGCATACCGGTCGGCTAACGCCAACCGCTCGCCATAAGTTGGTCGGTAGGTTGTTTGTTCGCTGGTGCCCAAGAGTCTCGTTGGAAAACGAACGGCCGCAGGACACGTCGCCTCGTCCACTACCTCCAGAACGAACGATTGACTGACCGCCGCAGTGGCGCCGGCGACATCGAATCCGTGCCAGCAATTCTCCGGCAGAAGCTGCCGTTCAACATGCAGAAATATGCTGTTGAGCAACCGGACTCAGCAGTCTCTGAACAGGGACCCTCGATTGGGAAAATGAATCTCTGTCACGGAAGAATTTTCTCTCCTCGACATTCACGACCAACGCTCGTTTGGACGATCCCCAGTGGGAGGGACTAGTGCTCTGTCAAGGCTCAGAAAAGGGGTCAGGAACCAATAGCTAAATGGCCCGAAGGGTGATGCGCACTATTGGTTCCTGACCCCTTTTCTGAGCCCCCACTCGAAGTCGTTTGAGAGTACCGACGTGCAAGAGATTACACCATTTTTGCCGGGAGATACGGTCGCCTACCTGCGACTTGCGGACGACGAACGCAAGTTTCCGTTTCGTCCTATTGGTTCCGGTCTGTTCCTGATCGGGCAGGGCCCCGGGTGCGATCTGCGACTCGGCCTGGAAGAGATGCCGGCAATTCATTCGGCAATCCAGATGTCGGATTCAGGTGCGGAACTCACAAAGATTGCAGAGTCCCCTGAGCTGCTGGTCAACGGGGAATCGGTTGATCGAATTACCCTTGAGCATGGCGACCTGATTGAAGTGGGTGATGTTCGCCTCGCATTCTTCCTGTGCAATCATTCTGCAGCCATAGCGACCGAACGACCGCTCGAACACGGCAAGCTGTCCGCTCGTCAGTTGATTGACGGCCTTGAGTTTGAACTGGATCTATTGGATGCTGACAGCAATCGAACTGATCGAATCAGTGAGTTGTTAAAAGCGGCCCAGCACGCCGTTGACGCCTGTCAGTTTGCTCAAACGATTCGCTTCGCCGACTACGCAGCCAGGAAGGCCGCTCCCGAAACAACGCCACAGTCAGATGCTTACCTGCAGGTTCTGAATCGCTTGTCTTCACAAGAGACGCGGCTGGATGAAATCTGCAACGTGCTTGAGCAGGTCGTTCACCAGCAGCAGATGATCGCTACCGCGTTGCAGTGCGTCGTTGAACGCCTCGACGATATGCGTTCCGGAGTACAACCCGGCTCAATGCGAGCCAGCGCTTAGGCATCAGCGAACAAATAACCTGCCGACCAACTTATTGCGAGCGGTCGGCGTTAGTCGATCGTTATTCCGTTCTACCGGCCGGTTTACACCGGGCCGCTCGCCGAGCTGGTCTCTTATTTCTTTGCCGCGGCCTTGGAGTCTGGTCGGCGACTCATTGCTGATCGTCTCTGAAACGCGCCAATCGAGATTGGGACACGTTCCCCAAGGCCCGCACTCTGTCATCGTCTCAATGGCGGTGGATCGTGGCGTTCGGCGAATGCTAAGCCCCCGAATCACTTTAGGGGGCGTTGGTGTGGTTCTTGTTTCGCTTGTGACGC
>JBIIIF010000468.1:0-2726 GCA_044235005.1 Planctomycetaceae bacterium
GTGACAAGTTCGCCCCAGCGAACGCAGGCACACCTCATCAGGATAATGTTTCGAACCAGTACCATAGCGGGGAATCATGGACGGTCCGGCTTTGGTTTTGTGAATTCAGGGAAGTGTTGTTGCGAGTGTGTCATTGTGAGGGCATGTAAAATTGCGAAAGTCGCCAGGCTGCGTTTTCAGGTGGACCGGGTAGTCAAATGCACGACACAGAATCGGGAATCGCGATCGAGAACGAACTGACCACTGCGGTGGTCAGTTTCTCCGAGGACGAAGCATTTTTTGTCGTTGGAATCGGTGCCTCTGCCGGCGGACTGGAGGCGCTCGAGCAGTTCTTTGAGCACGTTCCCGAGAAATCGCGGCTCTGCTTTGTCGTCGTTCAGCATCTGTCGCCCGACTTCAAAAGCATGATGGATGAACTGCTGGCTCGCAGAACGCGGATCCCGATCATTCGAGTGGAAGATGGCATCGAATTGCGGCCCAATGCGATCTATCTGATGCCTCCTCGGAAGGAGATGATTCAATCGACCGGGCGACTTTATCTGACCGACAAAGATCTGTCTCAGGGGTTCGCTCTGCCCATTGACCGTTATCTCAGATCGCTCGCACAGGATTTTGGCAGTCGCTCCATCGGCGTCATACTGTCGGGAACAGGAAGCGACGGATCACGCGGAATTCGTGACATCCATGATGCCTGCGGACTGGTGCTTGCACAAAGCGAAGAGTCCTCGCGGTTCGACGGAATGCCTCGCAGCGCGCGGGAAACGGGGCTTGTGGATCTGGTCCTGCCGCCATCGGAAATGCCGGACGCGATCCTGAAACTGGTGCGCATGCGGCGTTCGCCGGAAGAGGGCGGTGAGGCGGAGCCGGTGGTTCCGGAGGTGGGTCTGCAGGCGATCTTTCGCATGTTGCGGAAAGAGTATGGCATCGATTTCAGTCATTACAAGCCGAGCACCGTCACGCGGCGCGTCGAGCGACGGCTGTTGCTGAATAATTCGATGAGCGTCAAACAGTATGTGGAACTGCTGTCCGACAATGGTGCGGAGCTGAATCAGCTTTACAAGGATCTGCTGATCGGCGTCACACAGTTCTTCCGAGACCGCGAGGCCTTTCATCTGCTGGCAAGTGAAGAGCTGCCTCGACTGTTGGAAACCGTCGGAGATGATCAGGAGTTCCGTGTCTGGGTCGCGTGCTGTGCGACGGGAGAAGAAGCGTATTCCATCGCGATTCTGATTCAGGAACAACTTGCGTTAATGAATCGGCCGATCGTGGTCCGGATCTTTGCCACAGACGCGCATCGGGCCTCGCTGGAAGTGGCCAGTGCGGGAATTTATAGCGAAGCCTCGCTGGCCGCCGTGAATCCTCAGCGAAGAGCCCAGTTCTTTGTTCCCAAAGCCGACGGCTGTCAGGTGGCGCCGCATATTCGCAAGATGATTGTCTTCGCGCCGCATGATCTGCTGAAGGATACTCCGTTTACCAGACTGCATCTGGTCACCTGTCGCAACATGCTGATTTACCTGCAGCCGCCGGCTCAGAAGAAGGTGCTTTCACTTTTTCATTTCGGCCTGAAAGCTGGCTGTATTCTGTTTCTGGGACCCAGCGAAACGACGGGGGAACTGTCGGACGAGTTCGAATCGATTGATGAGCGCTGGAAGATTTTTCGCAAGAGACGTGACGTACGTCTGCGAACCGACTTTCGTCTGATGTCGACGGCCGGTTCACAACGCGCGCGTATTACGTCACCGTACGGAGCCACATCGTCGGCTTCTGATCGACTGCAGCAGGCAGTTTATGATCGACTGCTGGAAGAGCACATGCCGCCCAGCTTTCTGATCAACGATCGGAAGGAGCTGGTCCACAGTTTCGGGAAAGCGGGCAAGTTTCTGCGAGTCAGAGACGGAAGAGCATCCACTCTGTTTCTGGATCTCATCGACAACGATCTGAAGATGATTCTGCTGGGCGCACTAGCGCGGGCGGAAAAGCTGCTGGTGCCGGTGGTCTTCACGGGAGTCCGACTTCCTTCGGACGATGGCCACGATCTGATGACTCGCCTGACCGTGAAGCCCATCAACGATCGCATCTCGGGTCTGACCAGTTTTCTGATTCTGCTGGAAGACATGGGACTCCCCGCGATGGCTCGCGACGAGAATGCCGTGGATCTGCAGGTGGCTTCGCGCGACCAGTTGCAGGCGCTGGAACTGGAATTGGGGCATACTCGCGAAAACCTGCAGGCTCTGATTGAAGAGCAGGAATCCAGCAACGAAGAATTGCAGGCGACGAATGAAGAGCTGGTTGCATCGAATGAAGAGCTGCAAAGCACCAATGAGGAATTGCACTCGGTCAATGAAGAACTCTACACGGTCAATGCGGAGTATCAGCACAAGATTGAAGAGCTGACTCAGGTGACTGCGGACCTGGAGAATCTGTTTCTGGCTACGGACGTCGGGATCGTGTTTCTGGATCGCAATCTTTGCATCCGCCGGTTTACTCCCCGTGCGGCTCGGCTTTTGAACCTGCTGCCGCATGATTCAGGCAGACCGCTCAGCAGCTTCGCGCATTCGCTGGACGAACCGTTGATGGAGCTGCTGAATCATGTGCTTGAGACGGGTCGGCCCATTGAAAAAGAAGTTCGCGATCGCCAAGGAAACTGCTACTTCCTGCGAATTCTGCCCTATCGAACCAGCACGATGACCAAGGACGGAGTCGTATTGTCGCTGATCGATATTTCT
>JBIIIF010000259.1:0-9775 GCA_044235005.1 Planctomycetaceae bacterium
CTTCGGAACTTCCCAGCGAAATGGAACCGCTTCAAACTGATCACGCAGGAGATCCGATGTGAGGACCTTTTCGTCTTCCCGTGCGACCTCGTATTCACGGATGTCCGAACTGCTGCCGCAACCGGACAAAGTTAAGAGGAGGAGTGTGATATAGAGGGGCAGCTTATTCATGTATCAAGTCGAAGGTGGGGCGAGGCGGGAGTTAAAAAGGGGCAATCAGTGACGAGCGTTAATCAGGTTAGTTCGAAGAAACGGTCTATCCGGAGGTTCCGAGCAGGGCATTGGCAGGGAGCGAAGCTCACTAAATCAGTTGACTATCACTCGCCGACAACGGCAGACTGCCCAAATCACTGAACTCCCCATTCTAGGCGAGCGGGACACGAATTTCACTGAGTTGAGCGGTTCTTCCAAAATCAACCACCAACGCGGTGGCACTCGCGACACATATCAAAACGGCGGTCGTTGACGTGATTAGCGACATTGAAGATTTGGCCGGTTTGTTGCTCCCACGCCACAGCAGCGGCGGTTGGCGAGATCCAGATCGATTCCACGATCTGAGAAGCAACAGAGCCGGAACCGGATCCAACGTACTCTGTTGAGGTCGAATTACCCCGTTTGGACACTCGTGGATCCGCAGGTCCACTGGCCGATTCCCCGTTTGGAGACCCCGTGATTTCCGCCGTTTGGTCCGGATTCCTGGATGCCTCTCGCTGTGCTTGTTGTGAACTGAACGAAGGCAGAGCATTTCCCACTATGGTTCCAATCAACATGGAAACGGACGCCACGATCCAGCCGGAGGTAACGACCGTACCGCGACGATTCGTATGCAACGCCTGAGAAAAATCAGCAGCGTCAGTTGTTACGGACTTGTCCACGGCGGACTGCTCCGTGCGGTCTGTCATATCGGACTGCTGCAGGGCTGCAAAAATTCGATCGTCTAACGATTGATCGGGCGTACGCAAAGACAAAGCCCGAATCTTCTGTTCCAGTTCACTCATGAGCTTCTCCTTAATTCTTCTTCCAGCTTCATGATGGCTCTACGGTAGCGAGTGGCTGCTGTAGCCGATGGCATTTCCAGCACTCCGGCGATTTCTTCAAACGTCAGCTCGGAGAAAATCTTCATGACCACAATCTGACGACTCAACTCGTCCAGTTGGTCAATCGCATTTTTTAATGACTCCGTTTCATCGTTCTGATTCGCAGTCGTTGAACTGTTGGATGAGTGTGAATCAGAGCCAGCCGAAGTGAAGATGGATTCCGTAATGGTTCGCTGATGCTGTTGACGACGTCGACAATCAATCGCCGCATTTCGCACAGCCGTAAACACATAGGACACAAGGCTGCCTTCGGGAAGTTCTGGCTTCTGACACAATCGCACAAACGCCTCATGCACTGCGTCTTCCGACATGCTGGAGCAGCCCGTCACAGTCAACGCCACTGAAAACAGTGACTGACGATGCTTCCGGTAAAGCTGCTCAAGTTCCGTGCGCAAGACGCTTTCCATGCCTGAGTTTTTACGGTCACTGCTTCGCAAGTCACCGACCTGCGTCCGGAAGCTCCCTGCGAAGCCGTTTTTCAATGATCTCACGATGGGCTCCGGACGTTTAATTCAGAGCTCGACTCGAATTACACGCACCGCACGACGGGATTTATTCAGAAATTCTGACCCGACCGAAAAATTCTGAAATTCGGCCGACGAGATCCCGTTGATCAAGCTTACATCGCTACTTGATCAAATAGCGTTTTGCATCCCCAACGGTTTTGGGGTCCTTCTCTTCCAGCACCTTCAGATTGGCCAGAGCTTTGACCGCGTGTTCGGGAATAGCCGCAGTCGTACCGTCAGCCGCTGGCTCACCGACATCACGACTACACTGAATGACGTAACGCACGATGGCTCGGCGGATTGCAGGAATCTCAAAATTCTTGTCTTCGTACAGAGCGATCAGGCGATCCTGAATGCTCCAGTCTTTCCATCGGGCGAGGTCCGTAATCACAAGATCGGCCAGTTCCGGACGATCAAGGAGAATATGCATTGATTGCTTCAGTCGGTCTTTGGGAATCCGGTCTGGCTCATACGTCCACATAAATCGAAGGGTCTGCATGACGGCATAGGTTTCGCTGAATGGAAGAGGGATCTCCTTGCCTTTGGCATCAGTCGCGACTTTGGTTCGCATCTTGGCATCTTCCAGAACCTTCAGGCCTTCTTCGCCACGGATCAGCAGATAGCCGGCCATCACGCCTTCGATCCCAAGACGGAAGTCCGCATCGAGAATCAGGATTTTCTTTTCCAGCAGAGCAGCATCCTCAGGCTTGCCACACAGGCCTGACATCAGACCGTAGAAGCCGATTCGAGTCACTGGAGTTTTTGCATCGACCAGCCATTGCAGAATCTTTTCGCGAGGAAGCTTGTCCTTCAGCGGCACAATCACATCGTATGGAGCTGCTGCAAACTCGGCGAACGCATCATTCGATACCAGCATGTCCGGATGTTCGAAGTAATTCAGAAAGTAAAGTAGCCGCTCAGTCTGAGCTTTGGGGTCTGTCACCGGCGCTGGCATTTTCGAAAGGTAATGCCAGGCCTCTGGAGAGACTTCAGCCGGAGAATGCCAGTCTTCAAGTCGCTCTTCAGCACCCATTAACGTGTAGCGAGCTGTCTCGGTGCCAGCCACATAGAGCGGCATCTCAAGAACCTGCCCGACCTTAAATTTGTCGCCTGTTGAGAAGCCAATCTCAACGACTTCGAATTTCGAGGTGCCTCCCTTCAATGCCGTTGCTTTTTCTCCGCCGATCCATTTCCCCAGGACCAGGTGATCGCACTGCTGAATTTGCTCAGCCATCACAAGCGTTGGGGCATCGCAGAACGGACAAAAGGCGGCTTCTGCAGGTGCAGAAACAAGAGCCACGAACAATACAGCCAGCAGAGGAAGCATTCGCATGGGAGGGACTTTCCGGCGGGAGCGTGAAACGCTGCGACAACATGTTCAGCAGCGGTCAGACGTCGCTTCCATCATACCGACCAAATCCGGAAATCAATAGTTGCAGCGGATCTGAGAGGCCTGGAACCGATCTTGAGAGCAAATCTCAAAACCATTTGGTGCCAGCACGCGAAGCCGCACAATGTCATTGCGGGGCAAGTTACAATCGCCTCTTACATGCCAAAGCTGATTTTCCACGGGCCGTGGAGATGTTTCAGGAAATCTGTGCGCCTATTCCAGCACGCGCGCGTTGTCGATGTGGTACAGCCGAGACAGGTCGTTGGCGTCGACCTGTGGGTCGATATGAAAGATGCCTTCTACGTCAAACGGCCGCAGTTCCATGTAGTCCGCTGTGACGCCTTCAGCCATCGTGATCCCGATGATATCGTAAATCTTGGGCTTACGTTGAAAACAGCAGATCCCTGTATCCCGGACGAAGGCAAAAGATTTCAGTCCAGTCGACTCAAAAGTTGGATACATGTAGCCGCGGATCCGAACCGGCTTACCATCCAGAGCCTTCAGCCATTCCGGGAAATACTCAACGGCATTCACCGGGACAGGTTCCATATTGAGGACTTTGAGCAGATCAATGTCATCAAACGAAACTCGAACGGCGAGGGTGCCCCGCTCTTTTCGCAGCCGCTTTTCCGGAATCAGCAGCTCAATCTTTCGAATTTCGCCAGCCACGGAGTTCTCAACAACCGGCACATCAGCAGGTCCCTGGAGTCCGGAGTGTTCTGAAGTCAGGACGGGTGGAGTTACAGGTGCCGCAGGCTGCGTTGCCGACTCGGAGATCGCCTGTTGGACGTGAGAACTTTCTGCCTCTGTTGCCGCACTCACAGGAGTGACGGCCTGTACTGCAGTCGTTTCAGTTTTTTCGGGATGAACAGTTTCTGCCGGCGCATCGGGCTGCTGTGTTGCCGCTGACTTTGTGCTTTCGAAATCGACGTAACCTTCTTCGGATGTTCCGCACCCTGCAGAGGCCGCGACAAGACTAAAAATCAGCGCGGAGGTGGAACGTCGATCGATCATGGTCTTCTGCATCCTGTCAATGCGTGGCCTAAAATCTTGTCCACGCTTCTTCTACCAGCTCTGCTTCCATGGTGTACACGGGCGCAAATTCATAATCTTCTGATGGTGAGTCTTCGCCGGCCTTCACGTCGGCCTGCAGTACTCCCGCCACGGCTACCATACCAATATACGCAGGCGTTGTAAGCTGAAGCTTGTTGGTGACACCAAGTTTCTCCTGTTCTTCCACCGTTAGCTCCTTCACATCAAGGTCAGCAGCACGATAGGACAGCGGAGGTCTCTCACCATCATTAAAGGATTTCAACGTCACGAAGATGAAGTCATGAGATTTCGGCTTGCCGCCCATGCAACATTCCCCGTTATCCTTCAGGAGAATGAATCGAGTGAGTCCTTCAGTTTCCTGAGTCGCCCACATAAATCCCTTCAGATAAACCTTCTGTCCCACAAGTGAAGCAACATCCGGGTGTAGTTTGCGATGTCCGTTGATATAAACAAACTGCTTATCTGCAATATCCTTGGGGAAAGTGACTCGAGCAAATCCTTCGGGTACTTCCGTGGAATAAGCATGAGCCATTTTTGCCGAACCAAGAGTAAAACTGGCAAGTGACAACACCAGTCCAACCGCAGCCATCCCCGTCCCTTTGACGGAGCCCGCCGACGCACGGATGCGAGTGATGGCGGCAATCCCGATGAAGATGCCAAAGAAGGCAACGTACAGTCCGAAGATGCCAATGAATCCTGTCAGCCCAAGCAGTCCCAACGACAGTGCAATTGGTGCCCATGGAGAAATGGGGATGTAGTCAAAATCTTCACCCTCCGAAGATTCTCCCCACGCACCGATGGACGATTTCTCCGGCATGGAAGAACCCAGTTCATCGACTGATGAGTGATGCGAGTCCGTCGTCAGTGAAGCCTCTGTCAGAGCCAGGCTTTCCGCCGTCTTGGTGATGTTCAGGGGAGGGCAATCAAGTGTTTGTTCAGTCATCGTCCAGTCTCCAGGCACAATTTCAACGTCCGCCGATTTTACGTCCGACTGCCTTGCTTCGTGAAACGAATCCGCCCTAAAACTTCCGACACAGGAAGAATCGACGGTCTGATTACAGGGTTTAGACGCCATTACTGGCTTGTTGTGAGCAGTTTCGCGGGCTGATGAGGCAATTTGTTTACCTTTCCGACGAGTTTCCTGCCTCTGAAATGGCACCCGTATTGAAGTCGTTTAATCTGTCTCGATAAATCATCGATGATGATTAGCCTCACGATCTTCTGGCGACGTCCCGTATGGACAGGATCTACGTTCGTCACTGATTCCATCCGAGGCCATCGTTTTATTGAAATCAGACAAGTTTGTCTTTATGCGGATCGCCGTTCTTCTCAATCATGTCTCTGCGACGGACTCAAGCGGAGACCTTGACGTACTGAAACAGTGTGTTGCGGTTGAAGAGTCTTTGCGTGAACTTGGTCACGAATCCTTTCGGCTCAGTTGTTCGTTGAATCTTGTTCCGGTCCGGGATGCTCTGCTCCGTCTTAAGCCCGACGTTGTTTTCAATCTGGCTGAATCGCTGGGCGGTACGGATCGCCTGATGCCGGTTGTTGCTGTTTTTCTGGAAGCTTTAGGGTTCCCTTTCACCGGTGCGTCAAGTCTTGCGATGCTGACGACGACCAGCAAGCTTGTCGCAAAGCAACGGTTGCTTGATCAGGAGATCTCAACGCCGGCCTGGCTCACTCTTCTTGACTACGATGGCTGGCGAGGTGCTCATGAACGAAGTTGGAATCCGGACAGAGCGATCGTTAAGGCAATTGCCGAGCACGCTTCTTTGGGCCTGGGGGACGACAGCGTTGTCGAATGCGGCAGTCACTCAGCGGAGAAACTGCGATCTCTGATTGCTGCTCGTAATGAGCAGTTTGGTACTCCGCATTTTGCCGAACAGTATATTGACGGGCGTGAATTCAATCTCAGTCTGCTTGCCGGGACACATGGTCCGGATGTTTTGCCACCGGCAGAGATTGAGTTCGTTGATTTTGCTCTCGGGAAGCCTCGAATTGTCGGGCACGATGCCAAGTGGGATGAGTCGACAATGGAGTACATCAACACGCCGCGTCGATTCGAGTTTCCGTTATCCGATCGCGCACTGTTAGATGAGTTGGAAGCTCTGGCACGTCGCTGCTGGACCGCCTTTGATCTGCACGGTTATGCGCGTGTTGATTTTCGAGTCGACAACGACGGGCAGCCGTGGATCCTTGAAGTGAATGCGAACCCGTGTCTTTCTCCAGATGCGGGCTTCGCGGCAGCCTTGCAGCAGGCCGACCTTTCCTTCACCGATGCTGTCGAGCGAATCATCGCTGATGCTCTGAGATACTCTCGCGTCGGGTGACGGCTCATCGAATAGCGCCGAGCCGCAGGCGACGCATTCCACGAGCCGCAGGCGAAAAACTCTGCGAGTGCCGTCGCCTGCGGGCTGAGATAAACGATTGAATCAACACCTGAATCAACACTCAGCAGTGAGATGCCAGCTCGTGATTCCAACACCACGACCACGACACTTGTCGTGTCTAAGGATCTTCGGTCAGCGGTTATGGTGATTCAGGCTGCTCATCAAACATTCTTGAGATGAGTTCTTCATCCAGCGGCATCGTCATGAGACTGATCAGGATGCCGAATGTTCCGGAAACCAGTATGCCCCAGATCAGCGGGTCGAAGCCCAGAAGATACCAGGGCCGAAAACCAGTTGCCGCACCAATTGATTGTTGGGGAAGTAAGCCCAGAATCCCAATCAGGTAAAGTGTCAGGACAGTCAACGCTCCACTGATCATGCTTGCAAAGATTCCGGCTGTAGTTGCGCGACGCCAATAACAGGCCATCAGGGCCGGGACCAGAAAGGTGGCTGCAGCGCCGGATGTGCTGAAGACAATGAAAGCCTGAAGATAGGTGACTGGATACCAACTGACGGCAACGGAAATGAGTCCTGCAATAATCATGGTTCCCCACGCCGCGCGACGCAGTTGATTGCGATCAGCGTTCGGTGCAATAAAACGCTGGTAGATGTCTCGCACAACACCAGAAGACAGGACGACCAGATAAGAACTGACTGTGGCCATGACCGCACCAAAGGGAGCCGCCAGAATCAATCCGGCGACAAACGATCCGCCAGGCCAATGGCTTGTGGTCATGATCGCCATTCGAGGAATGATCTGGTCCGTCTTGCCATCCAGTGAAGGAATCAACGCGCGTCCACAAACGCAGATGACAATCAGCGGAAGATAAATGCCCATGTTATAGAGGCTGAGCAGATAGATTGACCGGCGAATCACATTTGTGTTCTGACTGGCCATTAAACGCACAAGTCCGGCCGGTGCTCCGACACCTCCCCAGATCCAGACGACGAAGAAAGAGATTGCCAGAGACAAGGGCAGGAATTCATGACTGGATCCATCGGCAATAAACCCTGGCCCTGAGGCAAATCCCGGCCCGGTGTTGGCCACCGAGACTCGAGTTGCATTCTCCAGTCCTCCTGCGGCATTCAGAGATGCGACCAGAAGAATCACCACTCCAACAAACATCAGCAAGCTTTGGAACAGGTCTGTCCAGACGGCTGCGAGGAACCCCCCCATCAGCGTATAGCCAACCACCGTAACAGCAAAAACGATGAGGCCGATGTGATAGCGAGTTTCCGAGACAGACACCGCGTCTTCAGACAGTGATAGTTCTCCGCCGTTCGGCCAGGCAAGCTGAATGACGATCGCCCCGGCTTTAAACTGCGCGAACATCATGAAAGACAGATAGAGCAGAATGAAGATCGTACAGGTGAAACCCAGGGCAGGACTATTGAAGCGAGTTCGAAAAAGATCGGGGACAGTGATCGCTCCTGTTCGACGACTGAGTTGCGCCAGTCGCTTTCCGAGAATGCCAAACCCGGTAATCGGGACGACCATGTAACTGCCAATCCACAGCGCGACAATCCAGCCGTGGGAGTAGACGAGCGACGGAAATCCCATAAACGTGCCGCCGCTTTGAATCGTTGCCGTGAGCGCCAGAGCCCAGGCACCCAGTCCTCGGTTGCCGAGAAAGAAGCCTTTCATGAAGCCACCCTTTTGAGTGGTCATGTTGGCGAACACGCCGATGCACATTGAGCCTGCAATAAAGAGGATCAGCATCGTCATCGCACCCCAGCCTACACTTGGCGGTGCGGCGGAATCGGCGGCGACGATCGTGGATGCGTTTACAAGTTGAGTCAGAGCATTCATCGAGATCAGCCTCCCAGTCCAAGATCATCGGCGTCTTCAATATCTTTGCCCAGATCTCCGTCACGGACGAAGATCAGACCAAAGACGATGGATACGACAGTGCATGTTGTCCACGGGATGACGATTCCCCAAAAGACCCAGTCCGGAAAGCCAAGGACAAGTTTCAGTTCCTCTGTCGCACGGTGATATCCCGTCGTGTAGCAGACGGAGATTGACCAGATCGCAGCGGCCAGCCAGATTCCGGTCACCATAATGGCTTCGCGAATAGAAGAGTATACGAGCGGATCGTTTTTTCGAGTCATATGACGAGAACTCATGGGGGCGGGATAAATGTGATTCAGCAAACAAGGCGGGAAAACGGCATGCTAAACATTGTTGGCGGAAACCAAAGTCAAACAGGCCTCGAGTTCCCCGGATTCCTTTTTCGTCTTCGCGGCTTTTGTGACTTTGTTTCGAGCGTCCGCAGATAACTATCTCCTGAGTCATGCCTGATGTGGATCCGTACAGAAAAGAACTCATCCGTGAAATGCAATGTTCTGGCTCATGCTGATCCTGCTGACGATAACTCAGGAGTTCCTCAAGCAGGCCAGAGTGTTGGAGAGGATGTTGCGGGAGAGATGCTTAGTCCGGTGATGAGACCAGCGATTTTCAGTTGAAGTCGGATTGTCGACGGCGGCCAAATCAGAAGGTCACTGTCGTGATCGCAGTGCATGCGTGTCTGTATCAGCTCAGCAGGCAGCGAACGGTTGCTGCATGACTCACATGTATCATCATGCGAAAGGCGAGATGGCTCAGGTGAGTGTCTGAAGTTCCCCAGTCAGACCTCGGGACAGCCGGGAGCGCATTGCTCAACCGTGTTATGCAAAGAGTTGAAGTGGCAGCCTGTGCTTCTTGCCGCGCAATAAAAAACGGCCGGTAGTTTGCACTACCGGCCGTCTGAAGATCTCCGAAGGAGTCATTAAGACTACTTCTTCTTTGCAGCCTTCTTTGCAGCCTTCTTAGCAGCTGGTTTAGCGGTTGCAGCCTTCTTTGCGGCCTTCTTTGCAGCTTTCTTTGCCACTGTACGTTCCTCCAAAAAAAATTGAACTTGAGTGGCCGTCCTGCCGAAGCTTACCGGGCTTAAAAACAAGCAGGAACAACCACAGACCAAAACATCAGATCATCAATGTCCCCATGACAAAGATGATGCAGATTCCTTTCTTTGCTGATGACCGTCTTGAAGTCCGCTGTGAGGCGATTCCTTCGCTACGTGCATCCGATTAACAAACAACAGAATCTGCTGTTGGTGATCGGAATCGTAGGTGATCGTTTGAATAACGCAAGACTGATGCGCGGGTTTCCCGCCCTCGTGACAACTTTTTTTTGAGCCCTCATCATCACACTTTATGAGGCTCTCGCAGAGTGATGATGAGCATCAAGATGGACTCAATGATGAGGTTCGTTTTTGATCACTGAAGAAGACTCTTTGAGGTCATCAAGAGGTCTCACTCATCATCAATGAGTCATCATGGTACGGTCTTAAAACGCGT
>JBIIIF010000469.1:0-2708 GCA_044235005.1 Planctomycetaceae bacterium
AGGCTTCGATAGAGTCTGCGAAGAGCTTCACTTTCAATCTGACGAACTCGTTCCCGAGTCAGTCCGAGTGATTCGCCGATTTCCTTCAGCGTCTGAGGCTCACTGTCATCCAGACCAAATCGCATCCGCAGAATCGTCGCTTCGCGGGGGTCCATTTCATCCAGCAGGCGGGAGACATGAGTCAGGTTATCCGAGTTGATCAGTTCGTCCTCGGGGCCTCGCATCCGTTCATCCGGGACGATATCTCCCAGAGTCATGCCGCTGTCTTCCTGTTCCGCCTGCGGAGTGGCGTTGTACAGGGTGATCGCCTTCTTGACAATTCGCAGCTTCTTTTTCGGGATGCCCAGCTCTTTGGCGATATCTTCGGCCGTCGGGGTCGCATTCAGCTCTTCCGCCAGTTTCGCGGACGCCCGACGCCATTTTGAGAGCAATTCCACCATATAAGCCGGGATACGGATCGTCTTGGCGGAATTCACCAGAGCGCGCTTGATCGACTGTTTGATCCAGTAGCTGGCGTAGGTACTGAATCGAGTATTCATGTTGGGATCGAAGCCCTCGACGGCTCTCAAGAGACCCAGATTGCCTTCTTCAATCAGGTCCTGCAGTGGAAGTCCCTTGCCGCTGTAGCCCCGGGCAATATTCACAACGAGACGCAAATTGGCTCGTACCATGCGATCGCGAGCGGCACCATCTCCGTTGGAGATTCGGTTTGACAACTCCTTCTCGTCATTCGCGGTCAGCAGAGCGGTTTCGTTGATTTCGCGGAGATAAGTTTCCAGCGGCGTCTGCAGTCGTGAAGAAGTGATACGCTTCTTGCGAGTCGTCTGAGTCATTTGTGTCAGCCTGAGAAGGGAGCTGCCTGAGTCCAATGTAGCACTCCCTTTATCGTCGGCAGTTGCTGCCGCATTCAGACAGAGACGCGCAGAATCGGCCACTCTTCAGTGTTGATTTCCCCTCGACTGTGAAAGCGCAAAAGTCTGCCTGATTGTTGAATTCCGATGGCGAGGCACGACAGTCAAAATCAGAACACTGTCGCAGTCAAGATTTCTGATGATCGATTTTCTGTGTGTCAGATGGCAAGCTCCGAAGAACTGTTATCACTGATGCGAAGCGGTTCTGATTGAAGGCGCGGCCTCGAAAGAAGTCTTTTGGCTGGCTCAGATGAGTTGTTGATTTCGGTACAGTTCCGCCTGACGTATCTTCGCGCGGCATTCCGCTGTGCCTCTGGATAATCTTTTTAGCTCTGCACAATAAGGTCGCGCAAAGTTGGGATCGCGTTTTCGCTTGGCGGCGAGGTGCAGTCGCCGACGAATCAGGCCAGGAAGTCGGCGGCCGAGTTGGAGCGATCATTTCCTGACACGAGACCGCTCTGCGTAAAGTGATCCGAATCCTGATGCGGTGCGCAGCGGAACGAAACGAGGGAAGACTTCGACTACGCGGCTGGAAATTCTTCGCCCACTACATGAATGAGAAATCTGCTTCCGCCTCCAGAGTCTCAGACGCCATTTTCAGAGTTCTGGCAGAGCCCAAAAACTGGGCCACGAGGTTTCACTCATCAAAAACTGGGTTCAATACTGGCCTCTTGTAAGCCGTAATTCCCGGGTCAGGTGTACCGGTCGGGAAGCCGAGGTGGTCTGTAATGACGAATGCGCTGGCTGGACATTGATCCATTGGTGGAAGTCCGTGGTTGCTGTCTCAACCTGGGGTTTTCCTGAAGTCGGACCGGATTCGCCGTCGAATCGGATTTAGACACAAGAGGAGTTGAAACACAAAGAATTGGTCAGATCAACTGACCTATCAGCTCAAGAAGTGAGGAATTGAGGCAAATCAGTGGACGGCACGCTCTGGTGCGTCCGGCATTCTGGGAGCAGGGCTGGGCTTGTTTTGGGGTTTCCCGACGGCGATTCTGCTCATGTCCCGGAGGTGAAAGTTGTCGGCTCGGGGCGATTTTCCGAACTTTGCCAGAGATGCTGATTGCAACGTTCCACCGTCAATTCTGAAAAATTGATGTGTTGCCCGCACAACCTTCCTAACTGGTTGACAGTTCTCAACAAAGAACTTGCATCAACGACAGGGGGTTTTAGAATTTGACTGTTGGGACAAACTGCGCAGGATATTGTAGTCAGGTCAGGAAGACCGTGTAGATGAGCGGTCTGGTACTGTTGTTTCGGAACGGTCAATTGCCGTGTTCCGAAGTCGATCCTGAGACAATCCCCCACCGGGAAAGATGCGAGAAATGGCGAAGAAATACCTGAGTCTTGAAGAAGCAGCCAGCCAACTCGGAATTAGCGCGGATCAATTGAAGCGTTTCCGTGAACAGGGCGATATCCGTGGCTTTGCCGATCGCGGGAGCTGGAAGTTTCGAGAACAGGACATCGAGGAGTTCCTGCGCAGCCGTCAGACCGATTCTGCACCCGACTTTCCGATCATTACGGGAGAGTCATCGTCATCAGTGCTTGAGGAACCGGAAGTCGAGGATATGTCCTCGTCCGACAGCGATGTGCGTTTGTTCTTCGACGATTCGATGTTCGAAGAGAATCAGGAAGCCAAAGGATTGGCGGATTCGGGTAGCGACGTACGATTGACGGGTGACTCCGGGCCAAAGCTTGAGTCCGGGGACGATGAAGTCCTCGATTTCAGCGGTTGGGATGGGGATGCAAAGATCTCTGATTCAGACAGCGATGTGAAGTTGGTTGGAGCAGGAACTG
>JBIIIF010000261.1:0-9714 GCA_044235005.1 Planctomycetaceae bacterium
GAAGTCTGCCATGCAGACTGCATATCAAGCGCGGGCTTGTATCGACTTGCCGGGTGAGATTAAGGTTTCCGCTGGAACACTGCTGCGACTGGCGGAATGGATTCGTCAGCGTTCAGAAAGCAGCAAATTTTCTGGTCAATCTGAGCATGGAGGCGATGAATGCCAGATCACGTGCCCCCCCGCGCCGACGAAAAGTAGCCGCTCCGTCGAAAATCGACTCGATGGCTGCGGAGACGGTCCCGCTGGATTTGTTGTGGACGCGAATACCAACTCTGCAGCAGCAGGAAACCCTGCGGCGATTGACGCAGATGCTGGCTCAGCGACTGGCAGCTCGCGACGGCAGTCTCGAAAACACTCTGACAGTCAATCCCGGACGAAGGGAGGCCTCCGATGAGTAACCTCTCAGAAGCCAGCTCACCCATCAGGACGACATCGCACCGATCAGAGAAAATCGCCGATCATCATCTTCAGCGTCTGGCAATCGTCTACGTGCGGCAATCGACACAACAGCAAGTGCTCGAACATCGTGAATCCACCGCGCGGCAATATGCACTGACAGATCGCGCCATCGCACTCGGCTGGCCGAGCGTTGCGGTCGAGATCATTGATGAAGATCAGGGACGCAGCGGCAGTTCAGCCGAAGGACGCAGTGGCTTTCAGCGACTGCTCGCAGAAGTCAGCGCGGATCGAGTCGGGCTGATCATCGGCCTGGAAATGAGTCGTCTGGCAAGGTCCTGCAAGGACTGGCATGCACTGCTGGAAGTGTGTGCCATCTACCGCACGCTGCTGGCCGATGCCGATGGACTCTATGACCCGAGTCACTACAACGATCGGTTGCTGCTGGGGCTCAAGGGCACGATGAGCGAAGCCGAGCTTCATATTCTGAAGAGTCGTCTTCAGATGGGAATGTGGAACAAGGCGGAACGCGGAGACATCATCAATCATCCTCCGGTGGGATACATCCGCAGCGTCTCAGCCCGAGATGGTGACGGAGACTTCGTCATCGATCCTGATGAACAGGTGCAATCCGTAGTGCGTTTGATCTTCGAGACATTCAGTCGACGCGGTAGTTTGAGCGGTGTGTTGCGATGGCTTGTGAAGCACGATGTCAAGCTTCCCATACGGCCTCATTTCGGAAGCACGCGTGGGGAACTGGAATGGCGACGTCCAAATCGCATGACACTGAGCAACATGCTGCATCATCCCATCTATGCAGGCGCGTATCGATGGGGACATCGTGAAACCGATCCGCGAAAGAAGATCGCCGGACGTCCCACTACCGGCCGGATGTTCAAGTCACATGACAACTGTCGTGTGCTGATTCGTGATCGATTCCCTGCGTACATCTCGTGGGAGGAATTTGAGAGAAACCAACAGAAAATGGCTGAAAACAGCGTGATCGGTAAGGCTTTGTCGGCTCCACGACATGGCCCCAGCATTCTGTCGGGGCTGATCAAATGCGGTCGCTGCGGGGCCCACATGTTGGTCGGGTATGCCAACGTCAAACCGGCCGCAGGCACAAAGACTCTGCGTTACTCGTGCCTGCGCGATGCTATTGATTACGGTCTCGAAACGTGTCAAAGCCTGTCGGGTGCCGTATTGGATTCGTTTGTCACGGAACGTCTGCTGCAGGCGGCTTCCCCGGCGTCGCTGGAACTGAGTCTGGCGGCCGGTGTCGATATTGAACTCGAACGTAAGCAGCTCGACGATCATTGGCAGCAGAGACTCACGCGATCACGTTACGAAGTCGAGCAGGCACGGCGGCAGTATAATGCCGTCGATCCTGATCACCGACTGGTAGCACGCGAACTGGAACGTCGCTGGGATGAGTCCATGCGCGCAGATGAGCGTCTGCAGATCGAATACGCAAAGTTTGCAAAGGATTGCCCGAAGCAACTGTCGTCCGCAGAACGCGAGCAGATTCTTGCGATGTCGCACGATTTGCCCGCCCTGTGGCATGCATCCACGACATCCCCTGAAGATCGGCAGTCGATCGCGCGTTTGCTGCTGGAAGAAGTCGTCGTCTCTGTGGAAGGCAACACAGATCGTATGGAAGTGGAACTTCGCTGGGCAGGCGGCTTCATCAGTCGTCACACGCTGCTGCGGTCTGTGCAGACCTACAAACAACTCTCCAATTTCGACGAACTTGTCGCTCGCATTGATGTCCTGCGAATGGCCGGGCACTCTCTGCCCGAGATTGCGAGCAAGCTCAATGCGGAAGGCTTCCGACCTCCTAAACGCTCACCGACATTCAACGCCGCCACACTGAGTCGATTTCTGCGCGAACGAGGAATTCGTAGCGGTCCTCCGCCACGCTGCGTCACTCAGGAAGATCACTTACAAACAAACGAATGGTGGCTGAGTGATCTCGCAGCACATTTGCAGATGCCAGTCGCCACCATGCATCGCTGGCAACGAGTGGGCTGGGTCACGTCCCGAAAAGTGAAGGCCGCGGGAAACCGCTGGGCGATCTTCGCGGATGCGGAGGAACTGACGCGGATGACGGAGCTCCGAAATCCTCCACGCAACTGGCCGAATCCATACCCGCCGGAACTGATCACGCCAAAACCGGCTCCTGAATCATCCGTAAGGCCCATTTCCACCACGAAGTAGCCGAAGAAAGGATAACGAAACCATGAAAACCAACGCTTCCAACAACGATAAAAGCCGCGCCTTTGGTCGCAGTCGAACTGGCAGACTGAAATCTATTTCAGAACCCTCAAATCAGGCTGTCGCGTCGAAGAGCGTCAGTTCGAAACGCGTTCGCGAATTCAAAACAGCCTTGCCGTTTACACGATGGTGGCGTGGCGAGTGATGTATCTGTGTTGCCTTGGTCGAGAATGTCCGGACCTGAATTGCGAAGTTGTGTTAACTTCGAGTGAATGGAAGTCGGTCTACCTGGTGAAACATCGCCGGAAACCTCTCCCATCAACACCGCCGCGTCTGAACGAGATGATCCGGCTTATCGCAAGTCTTGGCGGCTACGTGATTCGCCCGAAGACGCACCCCGGTACTCAAACGCTCTGGACCGGCCTCCAACAGACCCACTTCCTCGCCATGGCGTGGGATGCCTTCGGCCCGGAATCCTGACCCCGAAAAGTTAGCACCGCTCTCATCGCCTTCTTTCCGCTCCAGGACTTGTGTGGTACGATGAGGGCTTCAGCCTGGGGCTAAATGCTGCCGCAGCTACGCTGCGAAACGCAGTCGCTTACTGGCATTTCGGGCTGTGATGGCCACTAGTCACTGATCAGCCCATCAGTTCGGGAATCGGTCGGCCGTGGTCAACGATCGGCGTTGGGCGGCCGTTGAAGTCCTTGATCAGAGTATTGGCAGCATCGATTCCCAGGTGGTGATAAATCGTCGCCAGGAAGTCACCGGCACTGCAGATGCGTTCGATCACATCTTCACCACGCTTGTCGGTGGCTCCGATCACCTGACCTGTGCGAATTCCGCCCCCGGCCCAGATGTTTGAAAACGCGCGAGGCCAATGGTCGCGTCCCGGCTGCATCGTTCCCGCTGGCGCGCTGGCATTACCGGCGCCGGTGCTGGCAGAGTGTTCGATCTTTGGTGTTCGACCGAATTCTCCGGTGACCACGACGAGCACCCGCTTATCCAGACCGCGTGCGTAGATGTCTTCGATCAAAGCAGAAACAGCCTGGTCGTAAGCATGCGAACGGAATCGCATCGCATCGAATACATGATGATTCACTGCATGGTCGTCCCAGTTGTTGACTCGACCACACAACGGACCGCTGAGGCTGCTCGTCACGACTTCGACACCGGATTCCACAAGCCGCCGTGCCATCAGCAACTGCTGTCCCCAGGAATTGCGGCCATAACGGTCGCGAGTTCGATCGTCTTCTTTGGTCAGATCGAAGGCATCTTTGGTCTTTGGGTTTGTGAGCAGTGTCATGGCCTGCTCTTCGAATTCGTCCAGAGCACCCAACTCTCCCTGACGATCAAAGGCTCGTTCCAGGGTATCCAGATTCTGACGCAGAGATGCTCGGCGACCAATGCGGCGCACTTCGCCCTGATCCGAGAGGCCGATGTTCGGCACAGAGAACGTCGGAGAGCTTGGATCCCCATTCACTGTGAACGGTGAATAGGCATCGCCCAGATAAGCTGGACCGTTGTATTCGAGCGGCGGGTTGATACCAGCATACAGCGGCAGCGGACTTGTACGAGCTGCTCCCTGCGAACGAAGGTAGTTTGTGACTGTCATCCAGTCAGGATACTTGGGCTTGGGTTTATCACGAGTATCCGGGTCGCCGGACAACATCTGCATCGAACCAGCCGGATGTCCACCGGCAGTCTGACGCATTGACCGCAACACCGTAAACTTGTCGGCGATGGCCGCCTGCATTGGCAACAATTCTGTGAACTGCAGCCCGGGAACCTTGGTATCGATCGTTCCGAAGGGACCTCGATAGTCGCTGGAAACATCCGGTTTTGGGTCATACGTGTCGATGTGTGAGCACCCGCCTGGTTTCCAAACCATGATGACAGCGGTTTTTTCACTCGCTGGTTTACCACCGGTTTCTTCCCCCTGAGCCGCTCGCAGACGAAGCAGTCCGGGCAGAGTCAGACTGGCAAATCCGCCAAGCCCCATTCTCATGAAGCCACGTCGGCCCGATGAACCAAACACGGAAGGTCCCGGGCAGACAGATGATGCGAAAAAAGGATCACTCATGATTTATGACTCCGATAAACAGGTTATCTTTGCAGAGATTCTTTTCCGACTGTGACTCGACGAGCTGGTGAGCTCATCGTACTGGAATCTGATCACTATGGGGCTTTCACGCGGATCGCGATCGGCTCCGACAAAATAATATCGACCGTATCTTTGGGTGCGGCGAGATCCGTAGCGGCTTTGACTTTGGCTGCTGCCGCCGTCACTGCCGCATCAGCCGCTTGTTTCTTTGCTGTGGCTTCGGCGACGGCCTTGTCGGCTTCCGCCTTTTTCTCTGAAGCCGCCGCAGCCGCTTCTTCCGTCAGTTTCTGAACGTCTGCTGTGATGGCAGCCGCTTCATCCGTCAGCCGTTTTTGTTCCGCTTCTGCAGCAGCGACTGCATCGGGGTTGTACCGGTACTTGGCCACCGCACTACCATAGAACGTAATCAGGTAATCGCCCGGTTTTGTTCCCAGAGCCTTTGTATCGAGCACCGCTTCAGATGTATCGGCCGTCAGAGACACGTCGAAGCGAGGATTGCCTTCGAAACCGTCCCCGGATGTCTTAAGCTGCAGAATCGTCCCGGAGAACTCAGCCCGCTTCGTATGAACCAGAGGAATCGTCAGCTTTTCACCAGCGGTTACCTCCCATACCTTCTTTTCGCTCGGGGCGATTGAGATCGGGGCGAACTCAGACCCGGTCACAGAGACCGGCAGCCCGGTCACAAGTCGTGGACTCGGAACTTCGCCCCAGGAATCGACAATCGGCCATGCGTGGCTGGCCATATGCACGGGCCGCTTGAGTTCTGTGCCCTCCAGTGCGGACTTGCCATAGAACTTGACGTTGGCCAGGGATCGTGGAGCATTCTGGTCGGCCGTCAGCAGCATAATGCCGCGAGTTTTTCCTTTTGGAATTCGCAGGCCCTGAGCCGTCACGCCTTCCGGAAGTCCTTCCATCACCAGTTCAATGTCTCCATCAAATCCGTCGCGGCGAACCGCCACAACTTCCAGAGCGACCGTGATACCACCGCGAAGTGCGAGCGGTTTTGAAAGAGCATTTCGGTCGCCGTTACGCAGTTCCATATGCAATCCCCATGCGGCGACCGCGTAGTCTGGCGCCGCCTTGCGGATCACAAGGCGATAAACATTGCGAGCATCGTTGCGAGTTCCGCCGAACAGGTCAGAAATCTGGAGACGATGCACGCCGTCTTCTTTAATTTCCAGCTTGCCAATGATGTCTGCGGAACCGCCATCGAATGGAGGGCCATCGTAGGCGTAGCCATTGCTGGACGGCTTCATCGGGGGAGCGATGTCTGTGAACTCGGCGACATCCGTAATCTTCTGCTCCGCGCCTTCACCGGCGACGTGCTGAACAAGAATCGAAGGATCAGTCGGTCGTCCAAGTCGCTCTGAGGCCACTTCAACCCACCATACGTCACCCTTTGTTGCAGTGAATTCAAATGTGTCGACGTCAGCCGCCGGGAAGAAGCTGCCGGACAGGTCACAAGGCAGAGTAATCTTCTGAACCTGAGCAGCCCCGTTGTTCGGTTCTGACTCGGCAAGCGTGGCGGCTTCTGGCAATCCGGCTGGTGGCCAGGAGAAAGAGTTCACTGTTTTCGTTGATGCAAACATCGGCAAGGGTGCGTCGGCAGGAATGTTCTGCAACGACAGGCGATAGTAGTAAGCCGGGCCGCCCTTGAAGGTCAGCTCGTGAACCTTGATCGTGTGTTTGCCGTCTTCTTTGGCGGTAAAGTCCAGAGTGCCCCCGCGACGTTCCACCATCAAATCTCGGCCAGCCGCATCGCCGATGATCAGCACCGCCTCAAGCTTCGAATCAATACCTCGCGATGCCACATTGACGATGTATCGCTGACCCTTCACGGCATCGAATGTGTAATGATCGACTGCTCGGTTGGTCATGACAGCATTGCAGATCGAATTCACCGCGACCGGCATCGCAGTCGCCAGCGTTGTATTTGGTGTGGTTTGAACCAGTTCCTGCAGCGTGTCGACACAGAAAACTCGTGATGAGGTGATCCCCAGGCGAGTCATCAGGCGAGCTTCGTGAATTCCCGGAGGACAATCCGCCGCGATGGTCACAATCCACTTGTTGGCTTCAGGTTTGCCATTGGCATCCAGCTTGGGTTTTGCCGTCAAACCGGGATGCGTGAACAGCAGTTCGCTGGCGTCTTCAAGGTTTTCGCCAGTAATCACAATCTCAACCTCTGAGCCAGCTTTGCCGCCCATTGGCATTGTTGTTAACAGACGTGGCAATGGCAGGCAGACGGTTTGTGCGGAGGCCGACAGGCTGCTCAGCAGTAATGCACCGGCAATCGCAAGACTTCGAATTCCGTGAGGAGCGATCTTCATAGCTATTCGTCTACTCAAATATCGGAGGTTAACGGGTCGGTCGTTCGGGGTCGTTGCGAACGGTTGGCCTTTGAGGCCTTATTGCTGTTCTTACATTCTTCCCGGGGACGTCGCAGGCACCGGCCGGTTCACACCGGCCGCTCGCCTCGATAGTTATTTGTACGCCACTGCCTCAATGGTTAAACAAGAACTCTTTTGTATTGATCAGAGCCCAGATCAGATCCTGAAACTTTTCCTGGTTTGCCCGTTGAGCGTCGACAGGATTGCCGGCCGAATCAAGCAACGGTTCAGCCAGATAATCCACAGCGACCTTTAGTTCTTCAGCCTTTGGTTCACGTGAAAACGCAACCATATACAGTTCGCGAATTCTATCTTCTGGCGGCTTGTCTGATTTTGATAACCGGTCAGCTCGCCCATTTCCCGTCGCGAGCTTGCCCTTGATGTCCGCGGCATTCATCAGGTGCAGACTTTGAGCCAGGCTGGAGGATTGAATGCGTTCACATTCGCAGACGCTTTCATTTTCCGGACGACCGAAGACACGCAGAAACGGCGACGCGTTGTTATAGCTGTTATCCGGCAAAGCGATCGCGCGAGTTCCGGCGGGCAGGTTCGGGAAATCCGTTCTGGCCCCGGTCAAGTCGTCGATTGCGTCCAGCATCACTTCGGCCTGAAGGCGACGAGGATAGTAACGAGAGTAGTTTTGCACATCCGCGATGTTGTGTTCGTTCGGGGTTGCACTCAACTGATAAGCGTTGGATTGAACAATCACTTTCACCAGAGACTTCAGATCAAAGTGGCTGTCGATAAAGTGCTTCTCCAAAGCAGCCAGTAGTTCCGGATTCGTCGGCGGATTGGAGTCACGAATATCGTCTTCCGGCTCAATGAGACCTCGTCGAAAGAAATGCTTCCAGTAACGATTCACCAAAGCTTTGGCAAAGAATGGGTTCTGCGGAGAACTCATCCAGTCCGCAAGTTTCAATCGCGGATCCTCGTCCGGAGCAATGGCAGGAATGGCATCACCAAGGGCTCCTGGTTTCAATGATGCGCCGGTCTTGATGTTGATTGCGACCGCAACGCCACGTTTGTGGAAGATCAGATCTTCGCCGCGAGTTGCCGATGGTTTGCGGCCGACCTGCGTAAAGAAAGCGGACAGACTATAATAGTCGTCCTGGCTCCAGCGTTCGAACGGGTGATGATGGCACTGAGCACACTGCATGCGAACGCCCAGGAAAAGCTGCGCCACATCTTCAAGCTGCTGCTTTGGCTCTTTGACTCGCTTGTACCATGCCACCGGAGGATTCGCGATCACAGTGCCGGTCGCTGCGAGCAGTTCACGAACCATCTGATCATACGGTTTGTTTGCCAACAGACTGTCTCGCACCCACGCATAGAACGCAAAGTTGGATGTGATATCGCTGGCATCGTCACGGCGATTCTTCAGCATCGCCGTCCACTTGTTCGCAAAGAAGTCAGCGTATTCCGGACTGCTCAGCAAACTGTCGATCACCTGATCGCGTTTGTCAGCAGCGGTGTTTGCAAGGAACGCGCGCGATTCCTCTTCCGTCGGCAAACGGCCGGAAATATCCAGCGTAATGCGGCGGAGGTATGTGGCATCGTCGCAAACGGGCGAAGGCGGAACTCCGATCTCTTTGAGATTTGCAAAAACCAGATCATCAACAAAGTTCTTTGAAGGCGGCACATTCTCGACGGGTGCTGCCAGCGGGATCGATGCGTTGAACACTGAGATGCGTCCCTGGTAGCGAACCATGATGGCCACCTTGCCCGGGATGTCGAGAACCTTCACGAGTCCTCGATCGGACACATCCGCCATGCTCTTGTCGTTCGATTCGAACAGAGCTTGTTCAGTGACATCGCGTTCGGAGCCGTCAGAGTACTTTGCAACAGCCTTGAGTTGTTGTTCGCCATTTCGCTGGACGGTTCCTCGTCCGGGCTGAACATCCACCGCAAGCAGTTTAGGAGCCACTTCGCCATCAAAAGTCGCCCCCTGACGAATCCAGTTCAGGAGGATCTGATAGGCTTTCGAATCGGTCTTGATCCGGAGCCCCCCGCCATGCGGAGTTTTTCCTGACGCTTTTGTCAGCAGAAGGCTGTTTTCAGGAACGGACAAGAACAGTCGACGACCACGATTTTCCTTGACGATGTGTTCGTAGTCTTCGGCCGCCTCAAAGCCCAGCAGCGAAAGGTGAAAGCCTTTTTGGCCGCCCCCCGCCTTGGCATGACACACTCCCGCGTTGCAACCGGCTTTCGTCAGCACGGGAACAACATCGTTCACGAAACTGATGGTCGGAGCAGATTCCTGAGCGTGGACGGAATCCGGAAGAGAGATGGCAAACGTCGCAATGGCGGCGGCCAGAGATAAGCGACGAACGTGTTCGCCGAGTGATAGCTTTGAGGCCATATCGTTACCGCTTCAGGCCGGAGGGAAGGATGCAGTCAGGATTGACTACACGAAATCAGGAGGGAGTCCGCGGGACCGGACCACTTAAATCTAATCGGAAAGGAGGGCATTCGTCTATCGTCAAACTGATTTTCGGGCGGGATTCCGGAATCGTCCCTCGGCGCCACTGCGGAGAGCCCTGTCTAATCAGGAAAACCGGAATGATGTTTTTCGCCACCAAATCGAGGTTTGAAGCTGGCCTTCCTGGGGGTTAACAT
>JBIIIF010000470.1:0-2696 GCA_044235005.1 Planctomycetaceae bacterium
CGGCGCGCTGTGGGTCGTGGACATGTATCGCTATGTGATCGAGCATCCGATCTGGATTCCGCCGGATACTCTGGCCACGCTGGATACTCGAGCCGGCTCGACGATGGGACGAATTTATCGTGTCGTCCCCACGAATGCTTCGCCGCGCCCGACCGTGCCTTTGACGACTCTGCACGGCGCCGAGCTGGCGGCCGCGATGGAAACCCCGAATGGAACTCAGCGAGATCTCGTCCAGCAGTTGCTTCAGTGGAATCAGGATATCGCGGCGACCCCGGCCTTGCAGAAGCTCAGCAGCGAATCTGAGCGACCTGCGGTCCGCCCGCAGGCACTTGCCACACTGGCGAACCTGAAGACGTTGACCGTCGATGACTTAAAGCATGGACTCCGCGATCCCGATGCGCATGTTCGACGTGAAGCGGTGCGAATCAGTGAAAGGATGTTTGAAAAGTCTCCCGAGCTGGTGGCCGATGTTCAGAGACTGACATCTGACGCGGACGCCCAGGTGCTGATGCAGGTCGCATATTCGGCCGGATTGATGAATGCCGAGGACGCAGCAAAAACGTTGGGTGCTGTCGGAAAACGTGATTCACATAGTGCCCATCTGCTTGCGGCGATCGAAAGCTCTTTGACGACGACGAATATCACAGAGGTGCTTGCGGAGTTTTCGGATCTGACCACGGCGACGGTCATCAGAGATCGCTTATTGATGAATGCGGCGACGCTCGCGGATGAGAAGACTCTGATTGCGCAGTTTGGCGATCTCTGCCAGTCCGTGGCGGCGAATTCCTCAGGTGCCAGCGCGATGACAACGGAGGCATTGAGTCGATTGTCGAAGTTTTTGGATGCTTATCGGCGACGACCGCAACAAGGGCTGCATCCCGCGAATGAAGTCGTGCAGAAAGCATGGAGTCCGGCCATTGCGGCGGCGGAGTCGATCGCGACAAATTCTGAAAGCGTCGAGAATGCTCGTGTCGCTGCTGTTGCGCTGCTGGCCCAGGGGAAAATGTTTGAAACGCCAAAGACGGATGTTCTGATTGAGCTGCTGAATCCTCGCAGTGGACCGACCGTGCAGTCCGCGGTCATTGCTGCATTAAGCAAGGATGGCAGCGAAAACATCGCCGACGTCGTGTTGTCTCACTGGGCCACGCATGAGCCACGCGTCAGGAAGGAAGCCGTGGCAATGATGCTTTCTCGTGCAAGCTGGACGCAGAGGTTGTTGTCTGCGATTAAGGAAGGCACCGTGTCTGCAACCGAGCTGGATCTGGCTCAGCAGCAGGCTCTGCTGGATCATCAGAATGAAGAGATCCGGAATGCTGCGTCGGCGAGTTTTAAGCGTCGGACGTCCGCCATTCGTCAGGCGGCGATCGATCGCTACACAGCGGCGATTGATGACACAGGCGACCCCAATCTCGGGCGTCAGGTCTTTCAGAAACACTGCTCCAATTGCCATCGACTGCAGGACACCGGACATAGCGTAGGACCAGAAATCGCTGCCTACAGTGGCAAGCCAGTGCAGGCTTTGTTGATCGCGATGCTGGATCCGAATCAGGCCATTGATCCTCGTTATCAAGCCTACGTCACTGTTCTGAATGACGGTCGTAGTCTGACGGGTCTGATTGCCGAAGAAGCGGCCTCGAGTTTGACTTTGCTGGCGGCCGAGGGAAAACGCGAGACGATCCTGCGTTCTGAGATCGAACAGATTCGCAGTACCGGCAAGTCTTTGATGCCTGAAGGTTTCGAGCAGAATGCATCGCCTGAGGATGTCAATAATCTCTGGGCGTGGCTGAAGACAATTCGTCAGCCACCGAAATTCATCGAAGGCAACAAGCCCGATATTGTCTCGGTTCCATCGTCCGGCAATGTGTCTCTGCAGGCCGCTCAGGCGGAGATTTACGGCGGCGATATTACCTTTGAAACGCCGTTTCAGAATATTGGCTATTGGCATGGAAAAGACGACCTCGTGCGCTGGCGAATTCGCACTGAGAACGCTCGTAAACTGGCCATCTGGGGCGAATGGGCCTGTGATCCGACGGCTGCGGGTAACGCGTTCCTGATTGAAGGTGTTCAGCCAGTTCTCGCAGGAACAGTTGGTAGTACTGGAGCCTGGAGTCGCTATCAACTTGTTTATCTTGGCACGACATTGATACAGCAAGGTGAGTCGGAACTGGTGATTCGTCCGGCCAAGAATCTCCGGGGCGCATTGGTCGATCTGCGAGCCTTGCATCTGGTTCAGGTTGGAGGAGTGCCGCTTGCGACTGGCATGGTCGCTGATGATGAGAAGCCTTCGAAGCCTGCGGTGACACCGGCTGAAATCGCTGCTCGATTAATCGACGACGAAGTTCCGGCGCCGGAACGGGAGAAGTTAATCGCTGCAAATTTAGAAAAGGCGGCCGAGATTATCCCGCTCATGGCTGTGGGCCTTCCTGAAGAACCCGGCAGCAGGGAAGAGTATCGGCGCATTCCCTGGATCTGGCGACTTGCCGTGGCGGTTGGAAAAGCAGCGGACGTGGAGAACATTGAAGCTGTGCTGCGGGCCTGCTTGCCTGCTTCAGAGAAGCGTCTGGAACACTGGCAATCGGTGGTGATTGGTGGAGGACTCATCAATGGCCTGACGCTTGCGGGACACTGGCCTGATGAGGTCCTTGCGAAGATCCTTGAAGGTGACCAGCCTCTGCAGGCGGCATTGGATCACGCTC
>JBIIIF010000263.1:0-9623 GCA_044235005.1 Planctomycetaceae bacterium
TTTACGGGCGGAGCTGGTGATCCAACTCTTGTCGCCAGTCAAACGATGAGTGTCGACCCGGCCAGTCCGGTTTACAAACCAGAGTTCATGGATGGAACTCCCTCCGCAAGCGGTTTTCAAGTCGCCATGCTCCGTGGAGGCACAGGAATTCCTGACGCGGATGTCTATTCAGTCGGCCCGTCTTTGCCATACCTGTTTGCTCGTGGATCAATGATCAACAGGCAGTTGATTCAGGATGGAATGACGGTGCGAGCGACCGGGGTTGCGGATGTGTCGATCGAAATTGAAGACGATTTGGGAAACACCGAGCAAGTCGCCGTTGGAGCAGTGAAGACGGCCGGTCCGACAATTCCTTCAGGTGTCTACCCAGGAATCCGTGGTGTGGCCGGTGTGACACCATTTGCCATAAACAACCAAGTCCCTGGGGACGATCCAGTCTTGTGTCGCGTAACACACCTGACGGCAGATGTGACTGCAACGGACACGCAAATCATGGTCGCTAGCCGCGATGGCTTCCCCACAGGTCCGTTCCGAATTCTCATCGGCAACGAAATCATATTCGTTGTCGACAGTCCGACTGCTGTGTCATGGACTGTTGTAAGAGGCATGGATGGTACAACTCCAGCGGGTCATTCGACTAATGTCAGTGTTCTACTTCACCATAGCGTTACCATTGGTGTGGAGGTCTCGACAATTCAGGGAAACACATCGACCCGCGGGCTAAGATTGATTGACTCACAGTTCTTTCGATACGTACCCGTGTTTAGTATGGTCTCAGGGCGTCAGGTGATCATCGGCTTTCGTGAGTCAGAGAGCTGGACCTTTGATGAGACGACACACAGAGTTTCGGTGAACTTTGCCGTTGGTTCGAGAATCATCGCAGAGAATGCATCTGCCCTTGTTCTTGACACGACGGGAAACTCTGCAACATGGCCACCATTGGTGGATGCAGAATTGCTCATTGAAAACAACCAAAACTTAGACCATGGCCTTCTTGCACCTGTCTCGGTGAGGTGATTCTTGACTCTGCCGCCAATTAACAATGTTGTAGGTCCTGCCTGCCGGGCAGAACTTCGCGGCTGGCCGCGACCTGTGTGCATGTCACCCGCCAGATTCAGTCTGCCAGATCAATCGGCCATCGTGAAACTTCGAGCTTCGCTCGAAAGTCCTTTCCGGCAGAAAGGACCTACATCAATCCATCGACTCCGAATAGGGTTATTCTGTGGCGAATACTTCTGAAATACTGATCCTCACTGACGACTCGCAACTGCGTGAAGAACTGCAGACCGCGGCTCGATCGATGGGAGAGGAGCAGCCTCGAACGAGGTTTGCGGAGGATCGCCATGCGCTGATGGAAGCGATTCGGTCTCGGCCCCCTGCGCTGGTGCTGATGCCGTTTGGTGATGATCCGCGAGATGTCTCGAAAGTCGCACGAGAACTCAGTGCGATGCAACCGGCGGTTCCACTGGCCGCCATTTTTCGGCCGAATGGGTTTCGCGATAACGTGTCCGAAAGCAGCGTGCTGATTGATGCCCTTCGAGCTGGCGTCAGAGATTTCCTGCGGCGGCCGATTTCAACCACGGAATTGCGGACCCTGATTGATAACGTCACACAAAACTCAACCGCAGAGCCCACATTCGGAACACAGACGTTTGGCCGAGTCATCTCATTCATCAGCAATAAAGGCGGTGTCGGGAAATCCACGATGGCCGTTAACACGGCCGTCGGCCTGGCGATGCGACATCCGGGGCGAGTTCTTCTGATCGATGCGTCCCTTCAGATGGGAGTTGCCGCCGCGTTGCTGGATATTCGTCCGGAGGCAACTCTGGCCGATGTCGCAATTGAGCGCGATCGACTGGATGTCACCATGATTCGGCAGATGGCGATTCAGCATCCTTGCGGTCTGCATCTGCTCGCGGCGCCGTCCGATGCTGTGCTGGCCATGGATGTGGATGACACGTTGATTGCTCGCATTATCACGCTGGCTCGGCGCACCTACGATTTTGTAATCATTGACACATTCCCCATGTTCGACCGCGTCGTCGTGGCCGCGCTGGATTTGAGTGATCGCGCATTCGTGGTTGTGGAGAATGTCGTGCCGACGCTGCTGGGAGCGATTTCGCTGCTGAACGTTCTGGAACGAATCGGCTTCCCGTCCGATCGCCAAAAGCTCATTGTGAACCGCAATCAGAGCATCGCTGGAAATCTGTCGCTGGTGGACATTGCTGGTCGACTGCAAAGACCAATCGACTACGTGTTTCCGTTTGATAAGCGAGTCATCGCCGCGGCAAACCTCGGTCAGCCCGTGGGGCTGCACTCGATGCGTTTCAGCGGGTTCTCGAAGATGTTGCAACAACTGGTCAGCGACGTCGAAACTCTTTCCACGGGTGCGAATGACAATATCGTATCTCCAGTCGCAGGTCGAATGGCCGCGACGCCATCTGCGAAACGCTCGACTGCTGATTCTTTCCACAGCGACGCAGAAAACTGGCTGGATGATGCGGATTCAAGGGAGCATGCGTGATGGGCGACGCAGATCAGAATCCACCGGGCCGTGATCCTCGGCAGATTCTTTCACGAGCCAATTTGAATCTGACACGCGATCATGTTCGATCGAACACAAAGCGAGCAACCACCTCCGCACTGGCTCCGGCAACAACGACGTCTCCAATTCGTAATGGAGCCGTTTCGTTCCTGAAGATAAAATCAGATCTGCATCAGCAGCTTCTGACGGACCTTGATCGGCGCAATCTGATCAGCGCCAGTGAAGAACAACTGACAGAGGTTGTCGAAGACTTTGTGGCTCAGGCTTTGCAGGGGCAGGAGCTGCCGTTGAATGAGCAGGAACGTCGGCAAATGGTCGATGATCTGCTGGAAGAAACGATCGGCGTCGGGCCGCTCGCGCCGCTGCTGGCGGATCCGGCCGTGACGGATGTCCTGGTCAACGGTCCCTACAAGGTCTTCATTGAACGTTTCGGTCGGCTGGAGAAAACGGAAATTCGCTTCCGGGATGCCGAGCATCTGGTGCGGATTATTCAGCGCATTGCCGCGCGAGTCGGACGACGAGTTGATGAGTCTTCACCGATGGTGGATGCTCGACTGCCGGACGGCAGCCGAGTGAATGCCACATTGCCTCCGATCACGATTGACGGACCAACGCTTTCGATTCGCCGATTTGGCAAGCGTCGATTGCGGCGAGACGACCTGATGGAGCTGGGCATGTTCTCCCCGGCGATGCGCGAGTTCATGCAGCTGGTCGTACGAGGTCGCAAGAATATCCTGATTGCCGGCGGCACAGGCTCGGGCAAGTCGACGTTTCTGGGAGCCATCACGGAAGCGATTCCAGATCATGAACGCATTGTCACGATCGAAGATGCGGCCGAATTGATTCTGGACCAGGACCATGTTGTTCGCATGGAAACTCGCCCACCGAATATTGAAGGACATGGACGTATCATGGCGCGCGATCTTGTTGTCAATGCTCTGCGAATGCGCCCTGATCGAATTATCGTCGGCGAAGTTCGCAGCGGCGAGGCTCTGGACATGCTGCAGGCGATGAATACCGGGCATGACGGAAGTCTGACAACCATTCATGCCAATAGTCCCCGCGATGCGCTGGCTCGACTGGAAACCATGGTGCTGATGGCCGGGCTGGATCTGCCGTCTCGAGCGATCCGTGAGCAAATCGTTTCGGCCATTCAGCTCATTGTGCATGTGCGTCGCTATGAAGATGGCGTGCGTCGGGTCCAGAGCATATCGGAGATCACAGGAATGGAGGGCGAGACGCCTCAGTTGCAGGACATCTTCAGCTTTCGATCAAAAGGTCGTCAGGGAAAACGGCTGCTGGGCGAATTTGTGGCGACAGGAATCGTGCCTCGTGTTGCCGAGCAGATGCGTGCAGAAGATCTGGATTTTCCGATGAGCTTGTTTCAGCCAGGATGAGAAGGTGGTCCGTTGATCCCGTCGAGATTATGCGATTCGTGTCGTCTTTCTCTGCAAATGAAATTCTGATGTTCGCAGCGTTTCTGATCTTTTTCTGGTTCACGATCATTGCGGGGCTTGCCATCTGGTGGCAGTCGATCCGACAGAAGGAAGCTGCGTATGAGCGTTTTGCCGCCGCAGTTGAATCTCAGGGCGATACGGAGATGCAATATCCGGGGCGACGTTTGCGACGACGCTGGATGTGGGTTCCGTGGGCCATCGGCATTGTTGCCGCAATGATCGCAGGATTGGTATTTCGGCTGAGTCCGCCGTATGTTCTTGCCATCGCTGTGATGATCAGCCTGCTCTCAAGCCAGATCGAGGCATTCGTGGCGGGTCAGACGGCAGCTCGGCTGGAAAACCAGCTGGCAGACTCCATCGATATCATGATTGGTGCCGTCGGTGCGGGTGCGAGCGTAGGCACAGCAATTGAATCGGCGGTGACGGAATCGCGACAGCCCCTGCGTCCATATCTGGAAGAAATCTCCGGACGCATTCGACTGGGAGATGAACCCGCGGAAGTCTTCCGCTCGCTGGCTCAGCGTGTACCGCTGGAAACGTTTCTGCTCTTCACATCGGCCTTGTCGGTTCATTGGGAAGTTGGTGGCAAGCTGACTTCCACGCTGACCACGGTGGGGCGGACAATTCGCGATCGAATAGAAATTTCGAGAAAAATTCGCTCTAACACAGCTCAGTCACAGTTTTCAACAATTGCATTGATCGGACTAACCTATTTCATTGCTATCATCGTTTGGAATAATGGACGAGATCAGATGGAAGAGTTTGTGACATCGTCCGTCGGAAGCTGGTTTGTCGCCGGATCGGTGATCCTGCAGGCGGTGGGAATCGTCTGGATGAATATCATCAGCAAGGCAAAATTCTGATGACACGAATTCAGATCCTGATGATCGCATGCTGTGCGGGAGGAATTTTCGTAGCCGCCATCCTTGCTGCACGCTGGCTGATGTTGCGTTCCAGAACTTCGCAGCGATGGGCCGAACTGTCGCGGTCTCGGGAGCAAATTGCAGGGGGCGATGTCGCTGCAGAGGCATTGCGAGAATCCCGCTGGTGGCTGGCGCGGTGGCTATTTCTTGCTGGCTATCGACAACCGCGAGCGGATGTGGTGTTCATTGTCACCACGGGTTGTTGCATCGTGACCGGGCTTTCGATTGCGCTGGGAATGCAGCTATCCGGCCTTCAGGCTCAAATGGAACGAACCGTGGTCCTGGTACCCGGCGGTGTTGGTGAAACCTTCCTGCCTGTGGTCTGGGTTGCCCCGTGGATGCTGATGATTATGCTGTCCTGTGTGCCGTGGCTGATTGTTCGACGAGCCAGACGGGAACGAGTGGAACTCGTCGAACAGGATCTGCCGCTGGCTCTGGAATTGCTTTCGACATTGAGTGAAGCCGGTCTGGGGTTTGACGCGGCATTGGCCCGAATCCTGAAGACTCGTCTTGCCGGGCGACCACTGGCGGAAGAGTTTCGAAATTTTCAATCCGACCTGCTCGCCGGGCGACAACGCACAGAAAGCCTGCGTCGGTTCTCTGCGCGTCTGGATGTGCCGTCGATATCGGTCTTTACCTCAGCAATGGTCCAGGCGGAGCAACTCGGCATGGGAATCGCGCGAGTACTTCGTTTGCAGGCGGATGACGTGAGAGCTCGTCGTCGTGAACGAGCGATTGCGTTTGCGAATGCATTGCCAACCAAGCGCGTCATTCCGTTGGTCGTTTGTTTTCTTCCGGGCTTGTTCGTCTGGACTCTCGGCCCGGCTTTTGTGCAGCTGTTTAAGATGGCGGAAGCGTTCATTCAGGTGCGGGACATCTAAGATGGCAGACCCGCGCCTGATCAATCTTTCGACCGGCATCACAGTTGTGGAGCGACTTGCGTTTGCTGCAAACTTCTGGACAAGATTTCGCGGCCTTCAGTTTCGAAAATCGCTGCCGCCTGATTTGGGCTTACTAATCGTACCGTGTCGCTCGATCCATACACACTGGATGCGATTTGCGATTGATATTGTGATGATGAATCGCGACGGCGTTGTCGTTGAGTGTTACCACGGCGTCCGGCCATGGCGAATGCTGGTGGGCGATACTTCTGTCGCGTACGTGCTTGAAACAGCTGCCGGGGGAGTTAGCTGCTCTGTTGGTGATCAGATGCAGATCGAAGCAATCGGGGACACTCAGGAAGTACCTCGACAATTGAGACATCTTCTGAGCAAAGAATCCATACAGGGAGAAGCATAAACTACGCTGCGGAATCGGTGATCAGTCGAAGCAGGTAAATCAAACCAATGCCCAGAATCAATCCTGATCGAATGTAGTTCCACGGCAGGTTTACGAGTCGTTCTGAGCGGCGTCCGAATTTTACGCCGAAGTACTGCAGCAGAATTCCGACCACGGACAGTGAGCTGGCGATTCCTGTGGCGAGCAGCCCAATAATCAGATAAGAAGACTGCTGACCATCAGGCGTCGACACTCCTTTTTACTTTTCTTTAAGCTTTGACTTCCCTGACCTCATCCTTGCCCAACGAAGGTTCAGAGAATGCCCTGCCATCTGGAACAGACTGCCGCCCGGAGAGAATGCTGCACTCAACAGTGTTCCTTCCGGAAGATCATTCAGGGAGATATGTCCCTGAATCCAGGCGATAAGGCCGCTGCAACAGTTTGTTCCGGTGATACAGGCGATGGCAAGTAGTACTGATCCCGCGACATTGCAGAAGAGCACAAGTCGCAGTCGGTTAAATCCATATCCCACCAACAGCACACAGAACGAGAAAACGGTTGAACAAATCGCGCAGACACGATGCAGCCCGTCGATTCTGGAGAGTTCTTCGAATGAGGCTGGCACTAACCAGGCCATCAATGGTGGCGCGACGCTCATCAGAAGGCACACGAGAGCAACCGCGAAGCCGGCTTCATCGAGGCCGGGTTGATAAGTGGAAGAGTTTTTTCGTGGCATAGTGCCGTCTCTCTGGAACAGAACCGGCGGCCACAAAAATGGGGCCGCGTTAACGGGAGCGACTCCGCACTTCACCCGACCAGAGAGAATTCCTATGTCGCTACTATCGAATGATAGTCGCAGCTCTAATGCATTTGCAAACTTTACTACGACTGTCCCGGACGGCTTGAGACTGACTGAGAGTGGACCGAGCAGCTCATCAGGACTGGCCGATTCCGCCGAAGTCCGTTCTTGTGCGGCTGCCCGTAAACTTTCACTAACCTGCCCGACCGTTACAACCGATACCACGAAGGTCCTGGTCGGACCATGTGCCTCCATTGAGTGCTCCTTCGGAGCCCGGATTGGTGCCTTGGCCAATGTACGCGCAAATCCTCGCAATTCACTTACCGACTCGCTACGGCCCGGTCCTGGCCCTGTTAGCAGCGGTTTTTATGACGACTGGACCAGAAGCAGCCGCTCAGTCTTCAGCTTCACGTAAGTGGCAAGTGAAGACCGCGCCACCTGAGTCACTGTTGCTGAATGACACGCCTGTCGAGGCCGTAGCGGTTCAGAAGTCAACGCCGAGATTTTCCCCGATCACCCCAGTGGCGTTCGTTGTTTCGGAAAACTTCGATGACGCGAACTTGTTGGAGGAGCCTACTCCGGGCGTCCCGTCTGTGGTTCCTCCCGCCGTTGCTCCGGAGAGTTCTCAGCGCAGAGATATCTCCGACTCCTCGACTTATGGTTCGCATCGCAGGCGATCACGCAACGCGGCAGAGTCCGAGTTGCGTGAATCTTCCGGGGCATCCAACGACTACGTGGTCAGCGAAACATCCAGCGAGAATGTGTTGACTCTGTTTGAGAATCGACCTCGCATACTGAAGTTCCGGACAGCTCCGGTGCGCACTTACATTCCGGAAGCAGGCGGAGACATCATTGCGATTCGCTTCGTCGATCCGGACTCTGCCACACAGGTTGCGATTGAACCGCTCGCGGTCGGCTCAACAGTACTGACATTGTGGTTTCCTAATCCGCAGGCTGAGGATGGAGAAGAGGCGATTTCATGGATGGTGAACGTTACCGAAGATCCTCAGGCGGGACGTCGCTATGAAGAGCTTTTGAGTGATCTTGAACGCGACGTTAATCGTGCGTTTCCCAACAGTGCTGTGACGCTGAATTATGTCGGCAGCCAGGTCGTTGTGCGAGGCCAGGCAAAAGATGTCGAAGAGTCGACTCAGATCCTGCGAATCGTGTCGGCCAGTCTGCCCAATGAAGATGTCGTTGAGAAACTGCCAGTCAACCTGAATGAAGTCGGCTTCTTCACATTGCCAACGCAGCGAGTTGAAGACGCAGGTTCACTGACCGGAGCATTCAACGGAGACACCGCCAGCGGCGTCAATCAGGGGCGAATCAATAACCGCATCGTGAACCTGCTTGAAATTGCGGGGGTGCATCAAATCATGCTGAAGGTCACCGTTGCCGAAGTCAATCGCAGTGCTTCGCGTGCAATCGGAGCGAATCTGGAGTTCGGCAGTGCGGGCGATGCTGCTCGCTTTTTTACCTCTCTGGGTGCTCCAACTGGTGGAGCTTCGTTCGTCGTCAATCGAGGCGATTTTGATCTGGCCATTCGCGCTTTGAAGGAAATGAATCTGGCTCGATCACTGGCGGAGCCGACACTGACGACACTAAATGGTCAGCAAGCGAACTTTAACGTCGGCGGCAGTTTTCCAGTGCCAGTTGTGACTGGTCAAACGGCGGCTGGTCTTCAGGGCGTCGAGTTCCAGGAGTACGGGGTTCAGTTGAACTTCGTGCCAATCGTGACGGATCATGATCGTATTCGACTCACTCTGCGGGCCAATGTCAGTACTCGGGATGAAAGTGCAGGGACGCAGTTTGGAGAGTCAGATGTTCCAGGCCTGAATTCTCGCACATTCCAGAACACTGTGGAGCTGCGTGAAGGCGAAACCATTGCGGTGGCCGGATTGATCCAGACGAATTTAGGCAGTCGTTCGCGTCGAATGCCTTTTCTGGGTGACCTTCCGTTCGTCAGTCGTTTGTTCTCGAACGACGGTACCTCCTACGACGAGCAGGAACTGATCGTGCTCGTCACGCCCTATCTGGTGAATCCCGTGGACAGCAAAACAACTCCAATTGCGTTACCCGGGTCGGACTATTACGAACCAGATGACGTGGAGTTCTTTCTTAAAGGCAGCTTGATGGGGCATCTGGACGAGGATTATCGAAGTCCTGTGCGAACCGATATCCACAAGATGAAAGCTTTTCGTCGCTGTGAACAGAAAATGATCATCGGGCAGCCCGGCCATTCCAATGGACTCTTGTGCCCACCGGGACTCTCTGCCGCAGAAACATCACTGCCCGCGTACTCAGGAGTCCAGCCATGAGTCAACAGCACACGGAACCTCTTGAAGTTTTGCTCGGAGCCGCGATCCTGTCTCTCTCGGTGTTCGTCGGCTGTCAGTCATCATCAGGATTACTCACCTCCACAGAATCCTGCGCAGAACGAGGCCGTGGCCCATCGGGAGCAGAGGGCAACCACAATGGTCGTCTCTGGTTCAGCGGGCAAAATTCCGGCCGCGGAGGCGGTCAGGAATGTAGGGAGAATGGGAGCGACGGCGTTTGCAAACGCAGCGACACCGTTGATCCCGCCGCAGTTCCCGCCCCTCCCGGAACTTACGTCAACCAGT
>JBIIIF010000471.1:0-2660 GCA_044235005.1 Planctomycetaceae bacterium
CCGTGCGAGCGTCGGAAACCATCGGTAGCACCTAACCCATCGCAGAGTTGATGCCCCGCAGACAATCACGGCGTCAGTTTTCGAATCGCAGCGGCGATTGCGGAGGTCGCGTAAATCTCATAACCGCCTGCGTTAACAACGGAAACGGAAGTACCATTAGAGAGACGCATAGTAATCGGCAACGTGGTACCCGTCAGAGTAACCCAACGTGCTTGATAACTGGCTAATGTGCTGGCCGATGTCTGGGAAAATGAGCCAAGGTTGCTTGTCCCGACGAGCAACGTGATCGTCTGATTCGGAGTCATGTTGTTTACCGGGGAGAATTTGGTCTGGCCTGTTCGATGCACCCGCGCTTTGGGGCGGTAGATACTCAGGTATCCAGAGACGAGCTCCGTCAGGGAGATGGAATTCCTCCGAACCGATCTGATTCGACTAAGGTTCTGCTCGTACACAAAGGTCGCACGACCTGCAGTGTTAACTGTCGCAACGGTCGACGTATGTTGAGTTGTTGTTGAAGTGGCAGTTGGGTAAACGAATTTTGGATTTCTGCATTGGATGATGTCGCGAGGCATAAGCTTGGTGGTGGGTTTCGAATCCGTCCATTTGCCACTCACAATGGAGATACTCTTCAGGAGCGTTCCCCAAACGTAATCACCAGCAGCCGGAGAATTTGGTCCCAAGTCCGTATTTTTGTGAACTCCGCACCTGCCGCTCTTAACGCCTCGCTGGCCGCATGAGCACACCCTCCGCCGCCGACGCGAACACCAACTTTTCCCGCGAGAAACGTGGCGATTTTCGAATTCAGCGTTTGACCGTGACATGCGGGAGAAAAACTCACGGCAGTCATGACAAGAGCGATCAGGTGCAGACGCAGAGTGGCTGTCTCGGTTTTTTTAATCGGGCCGCGCTGATTCAGCAGCATTACCTGGTGCTGAATGTGGCAAGTTGCTTTCAAGACACTACGTCGGTGAAAAATCAACCTTGTCGTTGTCAACATGGTCCGGAATCACTGAGCCCATGGAGAATTATCCAGCCCAGAGTTCCTGAAGAACTTTGCCGACTGGCACTGACAGGGGGAATTGCTTGCTGAACGGATGATTTGCGATACCTGCCAGACTGCGCAAAGCCTCGTGAATATGTTCTGGGCGAATGCGAGTACCGGATTGTTCGCTGATGGCAAGTGTTTTCGGGTCTATGGCAATCAACTGCTGCTTATCATCGGTAGCCCCGATGACTCGATTACCCCCAATGCCGGGACCAAGAAACATGATGGAATTGATCGACCAGTGATCTTTTCCGTTTCCGTTGTTGTACGTCGGTGTACGCCCCATTTCGCTCTGCATCACCACGACAAGCTTTTCTCGGATCTGCAACTCCTCCGCCCGTTTCAGGACATAGTCGATACCAGCCAGGAATTCCGGAATCAACTTCATCTGGTCGATATCGTTGTTGTTGTGACTGTCGAACTGACCGATCGAGAGATTCGCCGAGATGCAGACGCCTGCTTTGAATGAGGCCAGAGCAATATCGGCCTGCTGAGCCAGTCGCTCTTTGGCCTGTTGCTTCGGAATGAACGGGACAACGCGCTGCAATGCCTTTGAGTTAACCTGCGCCGAGTACAGCATGCTTTGACTTCGTTCGACTCGCGGAAGCCGGACGGAAGAGACGCATGCATTGAATTGTTCCTGAAGTGCCTTTTCAATCCGGTCTGATACAAATGGATCGTGATACGGGGCTCGTTCGTTGCCTTCCACAAAGTCGGCTTTTGCCAGCAGGTTCAGGGATTGCAGATAAGGCACGCGCGACATGGGCACCAGATTACCCGTGGCCGAATAATTGCCGAAGGTCAGAAATGCGAGCGGCGCGTCGGCTCCATGGCAGGCGGCGACCAGCGCGGGGAAGGTGGGGAAGTTTGTGCTGTCAAGTTTTCCCGTTGCCATGTAACGCGCACACGGCGTGTGATTGTTGACGGACAAATCCAGTCCGTTGAGCGTACGAAGTTCCTTGCCATAGGTTTTGAAGAAGTCTTCGTTGCTCATCCCCTTTTCGATGTGCTTCGCCGTTGGAGCAAATCGATGAGCACCCTCCGTGAGAATGTCGCCCTGTTGATACAGTCGATTAATCCCGTCAACTCCCTTGGGATCCATCAGATAAGTCGTGTCCCAGCCACCGGAGGCGTTGAGGACAACATAATAGGGGCCTGGATAGCCAGCGGCTTCGGTCTTCTTCAGCTCATCCGCGCGAAGCAGAGGATCGATGCCAATCGGTGCCGCAAGGCCAAGCCCGGCGGCATTGCAAAGATGCAGGAAGTTTCGGCGGAGCATGGAGAATCTTTCGATCAGGGTGCAGACAGAGCCAGGTTTGTCTGGAGCTTATAATTCCGAGTTTGCAGCGGACGCAGGATCGAGATGCAGAGTGCGATTGCGGAAGTCCAGCGAGATCCACCAGGACATTTCATCGGGCGGCAGAATCGTGTCCCAACGAATCAGTTCGGCCGAATCCCATTGCTCCGGAAGTATCAGCTTAAATCTCCACTCTTTCTGCTCAGATCCACGGCAGATCCATGCGCGTCCGGTAATGCAGGGTTCCGCAATCGCTGGTTCGTAGCGTTCGGCGATGAAACCGTCGCACCAAAGACACTGAAGTTGTGGATTGTCCAT
>JBIIIF010000057.1:0-31872 GCA_044235005.1 Planctomycetaceae bacterium
TCACGAACAGAACTGCAGCACATCGACCGTCCGAATCGTCGCCAGCAGCCGAGCCAACATCTTCGCTTCGATTTCGGCTGGCATTTGTGCTCTGTGGGGACCTCTGCATGGCGGGGCCAATCAGGCTGTGCTCGAAATGCTGCAGATGATTCATGACGACGGAGATGACTACAAGAAGTATGTCGCGAAAGCCAAGGACAAAGACAGCGGCTTCCGCCTGATGGGCTTTGGCCACCGCGTATACAAGAACTTCGATCCGCGAGCCACGATCCTGCGTAAAATGGCAGAGCAAGTCCTGCAGGAACTTGGCATCAACGACCCATTGCTGGAGATCGCTCGCAATCTGGAAAAGGTTGCTTTGGAAGACGATTACTTCGTAAGCCGAAAGCTGTATCCGAATGTCGACTTCTACAGCGGCATTCTTTATCGAGCGATGGGTATCCCAACCAATATGTTTACCGTGATGTTCGCCATCGGCCGCCTGCCAGGCTGGCTGGCTCACTGGCGTGAACAGCGTGACGAAGACACCAGCCGCATCTATCGTCCGCGACAGATCTACACGGGGGCCACTCAACGCGATTACGTCGCGCTGGATCAGCGAAAGAAGTAGAGGCTGGATCGGCCGAGGGAGCACAAGAATCCCGTCGGCGGAGCGACCAATGGCGTGGACTTAATCTCGATTTGCCACAATGGGGCTTGTCCTGAGGTGTCAAAAATTTGGTATTGCAACGAGAATCAGCGGGACAACTAACGTTATGAATTCGCCTCGTAGAGGCGGCAGCAAATAGCCCCAGGCTTTAGCCTGGGGAAGATGTTTGAAAATGAACGTTAAGCCGTGAAACGGCGACAGCAATGTGCTGATATCGTTAAAAAGAACATCGCTGTCGCCGTTTCACGGCTGATGGATCATGTTTTCGCTTCCCACCCCAGGCTGAAGCCTGGGGCTAAATGCTGCCGCAGCTACGCTGCGAAACACAGCCCGAAACAACGGACCAAAGCTTGCGTGATCCCAGGCGATGATCAACACGGAATTCCCTTAATTCCACGCCATTGGGCTGAGCGACTTTTGTACCGTACACTCGTCGCTCCGTCGACGGGATTTTCTATTCCTGCACCATCTTATTCCTGCACGACAGAGAACTCCGGCAGTTCCCCGTTCCACCACTTTGGTTGAGCGAAGATTTTTTCGACTTCGATCTGAAAGCCGGGCAGGACAGGGTCTCCGTTCAGAGTCTGCCACTTGCCCAGAGCCAGCGTGTGAGCCGAACGCCGAATCACCTGAACTTCTTTCTTGAATGGATCCGGAATCCAGATCACTTCAACCCCATGCTTCAGGTAAGCCGTTGTCCGCAGGCGCATATCAGTCCGACGATCGTTCGACGAAGCCAGGTCGATCACCAGTTTGGGAACCTCTGAAGCAATCGTGCGGTCGAATTGCGAAAACGGCTGGCCATCTTTGAAGAGACTGATCGCCGGAAAGTAGATGGTGTCCGGTTGAGATTTGACATGCAGTCCAATCCCCGGACACGCGTAACCCCGACCGACAACCGGCTGGCCCTGCAACCAGGTTGCCAGCGCGCGAGTCAAATTCAGAACGATCGTCCCGTGAACATCGTCAGGAGCCGAAAGCAGCACCGGCAGGCCATCATGAAGCTCATGCCACCGGCCCGCTTCAGGAAGTTCAGGGAGCTTCGAGACGAACTCATCGGCAGTCATCGGAGAGACGTGGGACAATTGAGTGACCTTGAAAAGACTAATCCGGCAGCACTTCGGTGAAGAATCGCAGGAAGTTGCCGTGCATGATGCCGGCAATATCGGCTTCCGTGTACCCTCGCTTTGACAGCATTTCCGTCAGTCGCTGCAGGTCGCGAATACGATCGAAGTCGGCAGGAGTCTGTTCAACTCCGTAGCCGCCGTCGAGATCACTGCCGATCCCGACATGACGCGTATTCCCGGCCAGTTGACAGACGATATCGATATTGTCAACAACGCGTTCCATCGTCACGGTCGCGGGAGTCACTCGACGCACATAGCCCGGTTGCAGCATGATGACATCAAATGCCATCCCGATGACACCATCGCGATCGATAACGGCTTTGTATTGTTCGTCAGAAAACTGTCGCTGCCAAGGTGCAAGGCGGCGTGAATTCTGATGACTCGCATGAATTCGGCCGTCGAAGTATTCCAGTGCCTGCCAGAATGCGACATCCGACAGATGTGTCACATCAAGCGTCATGCCGAGTTCGCCGATACGTTTCAGCAAAGGAATCGCATCCAGAGCCAACCCGACTTCACAGGCGGTGCCACCACCATAACGATTGGCACCGTAATGAGTCAGCCCGATGGCTCGCAGGCCGTGCTCATAAAACTCATCAATCGTGTCCGGAATCAGCACGGGATCCGCACCTTCCATCGTCTGAATGAAACCCAGCGGTGCGGTCGTTGGGTTCTTGCGATAGTCCTCAATATGGTGAGCGAGATCACGTTTGGTCTTTATCGACCGCATCAGGCCAGCTCGTTCCATCGCACGGTGCCAGGCCAGATGAGCATGAGCCATCGCGTAACAGGTTTGAGGAGAGGTCCAGCCGAAGGAATGATTGATCTCCTTTTCCTGACGAGCAAGCAAAGTTGAAAGGCAGATACCGACTTCAGCCGCTCGCAGTTCAGGAAGACTGAGCGTACTTCCTGTGCGTCCGGCTTCCGTCATTCCAAGATGGCGTTCATGAGCACGCAGGTCGTCGACTGAACATCGCATGTCACGATTCCAGTCGACACCATTCAAAGCCAGATCCAGATGAGCATCGAAAATGAGCACAGCAGTTACTTTCTTGACGGAAGGTTGAGCAAAGACTTGTGGCCAAAAACTGGAATTCCGAGTCCGCAGGTTCGGCTCAGAAATCGATTTTCCGACCATGAGGGAGTTTTTGTCGGCGGGTCATTATCATCCGGGACTCTGCGTCATATCGTCAAGCGTCCCGCCGGTTTCATTCACTCACCTCTGAGGAATCACCAACATGCCCAAAGATCTTGTGAATTGCACTCAACCGCAAACCGGCTCAGAACGTCGGTATTCCCCGATGAAGTCCTTTGCACACCCATTGCTGACTTTTGCAGTGCTGATCATCAGCAGCTTCTCAGCTTTTGCAGAGAATCCTATCCAGAAAGAGAATCAATTGCCTGGGTCAATCGACTGGCAGTTGACGCGAGTCAAAGTGGACGGGGCCGGATGTCGTTCCTGGAACATCGAAGGCTATTGCTCAAAGCAAAGCGTCCTTGCAGGTGAAAAGATTGACATCATGGTCTCTTCAAAACCCGCGCGCGATTTCAAGCTGGAGATCTTCCGAACCGGCTACTACGGTGGCCGGGGGGCAAGGCTGATGCAGACGATTGATCGCGTGAAGGGGGTAACTCAGCCGGAACCCGTTATCGGCGAAAAAGATCTGCACGAATGCCATTGGGAGCCATCCGTAACGCTGACGATTCCTTCTGACTGGATCAGCGGCGTCTACCTTGGACGCATGACAACGATTCCGGACGGTAATGAGCCTTACTGGCAGAGCTACGTCATCTTTATTGTCCGCGATGAACGTCCGGCCGATGTGCTGTTTCAATGTTCGGATAACACGTGGCAGGCTTACAACGTCTGGCCCAGTCATTACTCTGTCTACACGCATCCGAAAGGTGTCCAGGGACCATGGGCCGATGTCAGTTTTGATCGTCCCTATGGTCGCGAAGCTCAATACACGTCTGTTGTCAACGACCCACTCACGGTTGGCTCGGGAGAATTTATTCCTTATGAATTCCCGATGACCTATTGGCTGGAGCAGAACGGATACGACGTCACCTACTGCTCCAACAGCGATATGCTGACTCCCGATCGTGGCCTGCGGTGCAAATCGTTTGTCAGCATCGGTCATGATGAGTACTGGGATATTCGCCAGTTTAACAGCGTATCGAAGATGAGGGATGAAGGCGTTGATCTGCTGTTTCTCTCGGGCAACAGTGTGTGCTGGGTGACTCCATTGCGAGCATCCTCGACCGGAAATCCTAACCGGATCTTCTTCCGCGGCGGCCCTTACGGTGCAGAGAATGATTATGCCGTCGGCCGTGAAAAAGATAACGGACCGTTTCCTCATCGCGGGCCTGATGAAGGACTGCTCATGGGAGCACGCAATGTTGAACCCGTTAATGGCGGCGGTGACTGGGTTGTGACGAAAGCCAACCACTGGATGTTCAAAGATACGGGCGTTAAGGACGGAGAATTTATCCCGGGTCTGATCGGCTGGGAATATCACGGTCAGCCGGCTGACATTCCTGGTCTGGAAATTGTCGCCGCGGGAACAGCATGGCAGGGAGGAGTGAATCCTCAGCAATGGACCGCTACAATCTATCCGGGGCCAAAGAACAACTTTGTCTTCAACGCGGCGACAATCTGGTGGGCTCAGGCTTTGGGTGATCCGCCGGGACATACGTTGCCATGGTCACACCACAGTCGGCCTCACGGGCCTGATGAACGAGTTCAGAAGATGACTGCGAATCTCCTCCAGCGAGCGATTTCGAATTAACTGAGGATGTTCCATGTTTGTCCATCAATGCCGCCTGCCACATGTCCTGAAGCCGTCGCTGTACTTCTGCCCCGAACACTATCAGAAGGAACTCGACGTACTCTTTCGGCCATCGTGGCAGGTCGTGGCCAGCTTGAGCGATCTTCCGAACGAAGGCGACTTTTTGACTCGTGAACTGTTTGGTACCCCGATCATTGTTCGCAACTTCGGAGGTACGATTTGCACGTTTTTGAACGTTTGCCCGCATCGTCATTGCCTGCTGACTCATGAAGAAAGCGGTCATTCGAAAGAGCTGACCTGCCAGTATCATGGCTGGCAGTTTAACGCGGACGGGCGTACCGGAAAGATCCCGTTCGCGCAGAACTTTCGGCCAATGCCGGGCGGTCCTGAGTGCCTTAAGTCGTTTCGTACCGAAGTGCGCGGCCCTATGGTTTTTGTTACGCTCAGTGACGATGCTCCGGCCCTCGGGGAAGTGCCCGGGCCGCTGATTCCAGTGTGCGATGAGTTCCCGGCAGAACGATGGCAACAGGCTGGCACCTGGAGCTATGACTTTAACGCCAGCTGGAAAGTCGTGGTGGAGAATACTGTGGAGGCGTACCACGTTCCTACAGTCCATCCAAAGACGCTGGTAAGTTTCGGCACTGAGGAAGAAATCGAACATTTGATTACTCCCGACGGGACGATCATGCGATCTCCCATCGTTTCGCCGGACTTATATCGCAAAGTAGCCAATCGGCTTCTGCCTCTGCTGGAACCCGGATGCACTCATCAGTATCGCCTGCATCACACCTTCCCAAATATCTTCTTGATGCGAATCGATGCGATGTTACAGGTGATGACAGTCATTCCAACATCACCAGAGTCGTGCCACATGACCGTACACGTGTTTATTCTGAAGGCGGTCAAGGAAACGTTTGGTTCGCGGCTGATGACAAAACTTTGGGGCAAAGCCAAAGTGGCCATCATCAAGCAGGTACTGGCCGAGGATGCTCGCCTTTACCCCGATCTTCAGAGAGGCATGAAGCACAGCCCATTCCACGGTACGATCAGTACTCTGGAAGAACTGGTCTGGGCGTTTCAGGATTATGTGCGACGCAAATGTGGGCTTGACGAAGAACATTGATCGATTTGGTAAATTTGTATTGAAGATTACGCGACGAACCTGAGGCGCTGGCCAATTCGATTGCAGAAAATCGGCTGCCGCCTCAGGCTCAGGAATTGAGACAATACATGGCCAACCCCGATCGACTGCTCAAACAACTCGAACTTGCACGACGAGATCTGCTGGAACTGACAACCTCGAATCGATTGCTTTCCACGCCAGGCGACAAAAGGCCCGGGGCGGCGATAAGGATTGCGGACGAATCCTCCGCTGACGTATTTCGAGCTCTGGTCCATGAAGGAACTGCGCTGCGGTTTGAGGAAGGCTCGCCGACTGACAAATCTTCAGCACGTCAATCACTCGACGATCAGGATTCAGAATTCGATTCCGACTTAGCAACCGAGATCGACACATCTCACCGCACGAAGAATTCTGCGGCCGATGATGTGTTGCATACCACTCTGACACCCGAAGAACTGGATCGTCGGCTGCAAACATTGCTGGATGACAGCGCCACACTGATGCAAGAACAAGGCGTCAACGTGCTCTATCTGGCACTCGGGTTCCTGAGGTGGTTCGAAATCGGCGTTCCGGAAACGCCTCGTTACGCCCCACTATTATTGGTACCGGTGGTTTTGGAAAAAGGACGATCCGGTAAGCGTTATTCGCTGTCATGGAACGATGGCGAAATTGAAACCAATCTGACTCTGAAAGTGCGGCTCAAAAGCGACTTTGGGATCAACCTTCCCGATGTGCCGAATGCTGAAGACCTCTCACCGACCACCTACTTTCAGGACGTAACTGACGTCATCGCCGATCAGCGCGGATGGGAAGTGCGCGCCGACGACATCTTATTGTGGTGCTTCTCGTTTACGCGTCTGCTGATGTATCGAGATCTTGATCCCAGTAACTGGCCCACGTCGCGTCCTCTGCAGGATCAACCCCTGATCACTGGACTCCTGCAGGATGGATTTTCGCCGGTTGAGTCTCTGTGCTCCGGCAATGAGAATATCGATCGGTTGTTCGATACGGCAAACACTCGACATGTGATTGATTGTGACAGTTCTCAGTCGCTGGTGATTGAAGAAGCCGCTCGCGGAAGAAATCTGGTGATTCAGGGACCTCCAGGAACTGGTAAGTCTCAGACGATCACGAACCTGATTGCCGCCGCTGTGTGTTCTGGAAAGACAATTCTGTTTGTCGCGGAGAAAATGGCGGCACTGGAAGTCGTCAAACGCCGACTCGATAACATCGGCCTTGGCGAGTTATGCCTCGAGCTGCATTCCCGCAAATCCAACAAACGCATCGTCCTGCGAGAAGTCGATCGCACTCTGAAAATGGGGGCACCCGTTCTCCCGAGCGATCTGACAGACACGATTCGCCGACTCAAAGATCGTCAACAAAAGCTGAATGATTATGCGACGACCTTGCATACGCCTTTTGCCAGCAGCGGGCTGACGCCGTATCAGATTCTTGGCGAACTGATCGATCTGCGCGCGGCGGCCACTCCGTTGCCCGATTTTCAGTTGCCGGAAGCCGCAGAATGGGACTCTGATGAATACTCCCTGAAGCTGCAATCCGTCATGGACCTTGCACGAGTTATCTCGGACATCGGTGATCCTGCACAGCATCCCTGGCGCGGTTCGACTCTGGATCACATCCTGCCGTTGGATCTTGAACGCCTGCTGACCACCGCGCCGCAAAGGATTGCTGATCTGGATGCGCTAACAGAAGCCGCAACCGCTCTCCGGCAGAAGCTGTGTGATGATACTCCAGGTTCCTTGTCCTCAGTTCGCAGACTCCTGCGAACTGTCGATGCGTTGCTGATTGCGCCTGAGATCGATCAGCAGGCGGCTGCGAATCTGATCTGGACCGATCATCGTTACGCCATCAAAGAACTGGCCGACCATGCTCGCGCGATTCTGGAAGCCAATGAGAAGCTGCGTGGCAAGGTGACTGAAACTGCCTGGGATCTTGATGTTGCCGAAGGCCTTCGAGCCTACACGATGTACGGTCGATGCGTCTGTCGCATGCTGCACGCTCCGTATCGTAAAGCTCGACAACAACTGAAGAGTCTTCTCACCGGACCACAACCGGGAACGTTTGAAGAACGTCTCTATGTTTTTGAGCTTCTTCATAGACGGCAAGTCGCTCTCCGAAAACTGGCCGAGGCCGATGCCTTTGCAGGAAAGGTCTTCGGGAGATTGTGGCTTGGTTCGCAGACAGGTTTGAAACGGATCGCAGCGTGGGAAGCGTGGGACGATGCCACAGTCAAACTGGGCGTTTCGCCACGGTTTCGCTCCATGTTGGCTACGCTGGATTCAAAGGAAGAACTCAAACGTCTTGCGGCAGACGTCGCCGGGAAACTGGATATGTTTCTGGCTGGCTATCGTCGTTTGGGTGAATCGTTGCAATTGAATTTCGCGGTAGCTTTTGGCGTACGACTTGAGTCTGCCTACGTTACAGACTCCATCGTCTCTCTGGAAGACGTCGCCCTGGCTGATATCCGACTGCGTCTCGTGGAATGGTCGAAGAATCCGGAAGGCCTTCAGCAGTGGCAGATCTATCGACGCTCTAATTCCGCTGCCGCAACCATCGGCGGCGGAGTCCTTGTGGAACGACTCAGCTCAGGCAAAATGTCGCCACAGGATGCTCCGGCGGTGTTTCGATTTGCACGAGCAGAAGCTCTCCTCCGAGCTGTCCTGAAGCAATCTGCAAATCTGGAAACGTTTGAAGGGGCAAAATTCGAAACACTCATCGAAGAATTCTGCAGCCTCGATATCCGCCGTCTGGAGATCGCTCGCGCTGAAGTCGCTGACGCGCATTGGAAGGGGATCGGGCGTTCTCGTGATGGCCACACACCTGAGGCGGTTCAACTGCTGAAACATGAAATGCAGAAACAGCGTCGACATCTACCGCTCCGCGAACTTCTCGCGCGAGCTGGTACTGCTGTGCAGGCCGTGAAGCCGGTCTTCATGATGAGTCCCTTGTCGGTCGCTCAGTATCTGGAGCCCGGAGTTCTTGAGTTCGACATGCTGCTGATCGATGAAGCCTCGCAGGTGCGTCCTGTCGAAGCCCTGGGCGCGGCGGCTCGATGTCGTCAGATGGTCGTGGTTGGCGATGATAAACAGATGCCTCCGACGCAGTTCTTCGGGCGCATGCCGGGAGATTCCTCCAGCGACGAACGTTCGCTCCAGATGCAGGCGGGAGATGTCGAAAGCATTCTCGGTCTGGCGATCGCTCGCAACATGCCGCAGAGAATGCTGCGTTGGCATTATCGCAGCAAACATGAATCGCTGATTGCCGTTTCGAATCGGGAGTTCTACGACAATCAGTTGTATGTGGTTCCTTCCCCTGAGCGATCAGGCGAATTGGGCGTCAAATGGCGTTTCGTAGAGACCGGTCGTTTTCTGAAAGGCTGCAACGAAATCGAAGCCAACGTCGTGGCTGAAGCCATCATTCGCCACGCCCGAGAATGTCCGCAGTGGACGCTTGGAGTCGCCGCATTCTCCGTCACCCAGCGGGATGCCATTCTGGAATCACTGGCTAAACTCCGCCGGAATAATTCGGACCTTGATTCATTCTTTGATCCCAACGCGGCGGATCCGTTCTTCGTGAAGAATCTTGAGAACGTGCAAGGAGATGAACGCGATGCAATCTTTGTGTCTGTGGGTTACGGGCCGGGTGAAGATGGCAGGGTGTCTCTGAATTTCGGTCCTGTGTCTGCGACCGGTGGCGAGCGTCGATTGAATGTGCTGATGACTCGTGCCAAAAGAGTTCTACAGATCTTTTCTTCGATGCATGCTGAAGACATCGATTTGACTCGCGCGACAGGACGCGGCCCAGCGGTGTTTCGTGAGTATCTGCGGTTCGCAGAGAAGGGTGGTGAGTTTGATGCTGCACGAGGCGGCCGCTCCAGCGATCGCTTTGCGGATGTCGTGGCACGTCAACTGGAGGAACGAGGATACTCCGTTGTGAAGCAGGTCGGGCTGGCCGGACTTTATGTGGATCTGGCGATCGTCGATCCAGACAATTCCAGTCGCTATCTGATGGGAGTTATCGTCGACGGCGAAACATGGAGTTCCGCTCGATCCGCCCGAGACCGCAATCGGACGACAGACGGAGTTCTGCAGAGCCAGGGCTGGCTGATTCATCATCTCTGGAGCCTTGACTGGTTCCGTCGACCGACCGAACAACTCAATCGACTTCTGGAAACCATCGAATCGGCCCGCAACGGCAGATCAGGACCGAAAGAGGCCCGTTTGGCCAGCACTGTATCGGAGATCTCACGCCAATCCGGCACGCCAGATCCTTTTTCCACATCGCTTGAGCCGGAGAATGAAAAGAAGTCCGGAAGCCGCAAATGGGGGACTCAAGAGAAGTGATTATCTGTGAATCAGGATGCCGCCGGACATGTCGAGGTTGTCGCTGGATACGTCGCCCTGCTGGTCCTGTGCGAAAACTCGGTATCCGAAAGCACGTACCGCGTGGTTGTTTCCTGCAGCGTCAGGAATTTCGAGCACGCAACTGTTGTTGCAGTTGATCGGCCATCGCGCTCAATTGGCTGGCATCACAGGCTGTGAATTCTTCGGCGGACCAAATATCCTGGCCAAGTAGTTCCTGCAGGAGCGAGATTCGGCCGATCTGACGGCCACGCGTTTCGCCGATCTCAACGCCTCGCGCTTCGCCTTCCAGTGTTGCCTGTTCCATTCTGGCCGCTTCATCACGTTGAAATTTCAGTCGCGCGTTGTAGGCCATCAGTTGTTCTGGGGTTTTGGAGATCATTTCGAGCACTCCGGCAGCTTCGAAAAATTCCTGATCGGGAAACAGTCGGCGGATTTCCGCAGGCGTCAATTTCTCCGCATTCTGCAGGAAATAGGCCCAGCGTTCCGCCGGCGTCGCATCATACACATTCTCCGCGGTCACCTGAAGATGATTCAACTGCAAAAGATGGATTTGCAGATCGTCCGTCAGGGCAAGGTTTGTCGACACTTCTCGCAGCCGAAAGTCCAGATGCAGCGCAGGAGGCACTGAGAACATCGCCTGCGAAAGCACACAGATGCTGATCGCCGGGCGAAGTCTTGAGTATCGCTGACCCTCGCTCAACTGGCCCACATACAGCGCCGAAACATAATAAGTCAGTCGCTGCGACATCCCGGCCGGCAACGAAGTCTGCATTTCGATGTTCAATAGCCGCCCATGCTCGTCGGTGGCCAGAATGTCCAGGACAGACAGCTTGCCGTCATCCGATTCTTTATCAAGGAACGGGTTCTAAAACTTCACCTGAGTGATCCGTGGCTGACCAACCAGAATCGAGTTAAGAAAGTGGATCGTGATTCCGGAATGCTCAGGATTGCCCAGCATCAGCTTGAAGGCAAAATCCACCAGTGGACTGATTCCTATTGCCATGCGTGCCTCGCTCCGTGTTCTTCGCAGTCCCCATTTCGGTTCGGCAATCGTCACTTCCTTGCCATGACCGACCCACAACAGTCCGCACTGTAGCAATCGCGGTCATGTCGACCAATCGTTCAGACGGAGTGGACAATTCGTTTGTGACAAGGGCGTTCCAAAGTTGCCGTTACTCCCCCCAAACCAAATTTTCTGTGGCGTTTGCGAGACGTGATTGGTTCGTCCAGAATGCAGGGCCTCGAAATGCTGACCACCCTCCTCAAAAATCACTCCTGCTCGCGTTCCGCAATCCTCTGTCGTGGAGATCTTCTCATGAACACAGCCCCGGTTCAGAAATGTTCTTATCAGGCCCGACTTGTGCTGAGTCTGGCCGCGCTGCTTATGTCGGCTGCTGACGTAATCATGGCAGATTTCAAGGCCGGTGCTGCTGTCGTGGATGTCACACCGGATAAGCTTCCGGTGCTGGTGAACGGGGGTATGACCAGTCGCAGTCTGGACAAGGTCAAGACGCGAGTGAGCGCGAGGGCCTTGTACTTCGGCGATGGCAAAGAACAACTGGCCATCGTGATTGTGGACAGTTGCATGATTGGACGAGTCCTCCTGGATGACATCAAAGCTCTGGCAAAAGTGAAGACCGGGATTCCGACCGATCGCATCCTGATTTCCGCCACTCACTCTCACTCGGCTCCGGCGTCAATGGGATGTCTCGGCACAGATGCAGATCCGGATTACGTCCCGTTCCTGCGTGAAAAAGTCGTGCAGGCCATCGCGGCCGCTCAGGCGGCTCAAGAGCCAGCTCGAATCGGATTTGCTTCGGCTGAAGCACCAGAATACACCGCGCTGCGACAGTGGATCCGTCGACCGGATCGCATTGCGGAAGATCCGTTTGGTAATCTCACTGTGCGTGCCAATATGCATGCCGGAGCGAACTGGGACGACGCTGTCGGTGAAGCCGGGCCTGAGGATCCTCAGTTGTCACTCATTTCTGTTCAGACTCGCGATGGTAAGCCGCTGGCCGTGCTGGGAAATTTCTCGATGCACTACTTTGGTGATTCCGACATCAGCGCAGATTACTTTGGACTGTTCAGCGAAGGACTCAAACAACGACTTGCTCCGGACAGCAACTTTGTCGGCATGATGTCTCATGGATGCAGCGGCGACATTTGGCGTCGTGACTACACAAAGCCGGATTCATGGGATGCCACGTTGACGATCGACACGTACGCCAAGGGTCTTCTGGACATCGCGATGAAGGCTCTGGAGGGCGTGCAGTATCGTGATGATGTCAGCATCGCCATGGCCGAACAGCGAATGACCTTGAAGTATCGAGTTCCTGACAAGCAATTGCTGGAGTGGTCTCAACGTATCATGCAGGAAGTTGGAGATCGCCTGCCGAAAACTCAGACGGAAGTTTACGCTCGTGAGCAGATCCTGCTGCATGAAGCTCAGCAGGCTGAGATCGTCGTTCAGGCTCTGCGAATCGGAGACATCGGCATCGCGACAACTCCTAACGAGACGTATGCCATCACCGGGCTCAAGATCAAAGCGGCCAGTCCATTGGCTCACAACATGGTGATCGAACTGGCCAATGGTGGCGATGGCTATATTCCTCCGGTCGAACAACATGCATTCGGAGGCTACAACACCTGGGAGGCTCGATCAGCCGGCCTCGAAGTCAAGGCTGAAGCGAAGATCACTCAAGCTGCCATCAGCCTGCTGGAGACTGTCAGTGGGAAAGCTCGCCGCAGTTACACGCTACCGATGGGAGGTGCGTCTGAAGCCGTTTTGTCGCTCAAGCCAGCGGCCTGGTGGCGACTCAATGAATTCACTGGCCCGGTCGCAGCCGACTCCAGCGGCCATCATCGTGATGCAAACTACGAAGCCGCGATTACGTACTATCTGGAAGGTCCGCAGTCGGCTGCATTCTGTGGTCCCAACGCAATCAATCGAGCACCACATTTTGTCAGTGGTCGCCTGCGTTCACGCGCAGCCGACCTTGGAACATCGTACAGCGTGTCGCTGTGGATCTGGAACGGCATGCCGAACGATGGACGTGATGTCAGCGGCTGGTTCTATTCACGAGATCATGACCACGGGATCAGCGCGTTTGGAGAGCACCTGGGTGTCGGCGGAAAGAGCGGTCACACGGGGGCATTGATTTATCAGCATGGCCAGTCTGCTGAGATTCGCCTGGCAGGCAAGACCGAGATTGCTCGCTGGGTTTGGAGCCATGTGGTTCTTGTGCGTGACGGAGAAAAAGTGCAGGTGTATCTGAACGGAGAACTTGAGATCGAAGGCAAAGCTCCGGCGGTTGAGATCGAAGAACTGATGCTCGGCGGCCGCAGTGATAATGATTCCAACTGGGAAGGCCGTCTTGACGAAGCGGCTGTATTCGATCGAGCCTTGACGGCTGAAGAGGTTGCGAAGCTCGTTGGAAAGTGACTGTTAAATTTCTACCGACAGAAAAAACTGATCAACTGAATCGCGAAGATAGCCGTTCCAATCGCAAACTTGGCCAGCATGCCGAACAGACGCCCGGACATGGCCGCGGTTCCAATTTCGTTCCGGCGAGTCATCTCGGTGCCGATCCATGCTTCGCCCAGCCACGCGCCACCAAAGGCGCCGGCGGCTGCACCGAGGATCGCTCCGATCACGCTGCCGACCACCGGGATCGGAATCAGAAATGTCCCGGCGATACTGCCGACAAATGATAGAACCAGCGACAACAGCATGGCACGACGGCTGGCTCCTTTTTGCGCGGCTTTGGCTGAGCCCAGCATTAACTCCAGCAATTCGCCAATTGCGGCAAGTGCAAGAGAAATGATCAGAATGGTCCACGTCGGGCCGCGTTCGAAACTGGTGCCCAGCAAATAGATTGTCAGACTGGCAACCATGATCCAGTTGCCAGGCAACAGCAGCAGGTTCAAAACCAGACTGCTCGCGTTAATGACCACCAGCAACGCGGCAAGCGACCAAAATGATATCAGCGACCAGTCCATAGTGCGTCAGACGTTCGTTTCAATGTGTTGATCGATCTGCTGTCGTTCGTCACGCATCCGGTTTTCTTTGAGAGATCCCACGGAACTTCAAAAAGCAGAGCACCGCTGTTCCAGGGCACAAGAACCAAAGAGAAGTCATGGTGATCCGAAATCCGGTGGTCACACTATCCGGCTCGAAGCGAAACTGGACGCGGGATTGGCCAGCAGGTACCGCACACGCCATATAATCTACTTCCGCGCGAGAAACCGACAACCATTTTCCGTTCACCGTGACTTTCCAGCCGGGCGAATAGCTCTCGGACAAAATCAGAAGCTGGCTCGATGAACAATCGACGTCGGCCTCAATCAGCCCCGGTCGATCTGAAACGATCTGTACGGTCTCTGACTTCGCTGTCGCCGAATCATTCGGAGCCAATTCCGAAAGAGTGAATTCTTTAATCACGGATCGTTGTTCCGGATCACATTCGACGACGGCAGGCCCTGCTGCAGATAAAAACTGCAACGCCTCGGCTGTATCGTTGACCAGCCGGACACTGCGAGTCAATCTTGCTCGCGGCAGGGGATCGGGAACTTCGAGCCACTTCGCGCTATCAATTGGCTGAAGTCCCACAATCGAATTATGGCGACCTTCATTGATCACCCAGCGAACTCCAGCGATGCGGAGTCCGTCGAGTGTCAGATTTTCTCCCAGCAATGATCGCGATGACATCAGACCTTCATACCCATCGGCCTGATGCCAGCCCTTTAGCAACAACTTGTTGCCATGAAACTGTTCGTCACCATTCTGCAACTGCACCTCGGCGATGACTCGCCCATCGTTTGGCGACCCCGGCGGAGTTTGCAATGCCGCGACGATCTCCCGCATGGATTGTTTGCGGCTCATGGCTTCATAGGTCAACCCATAGGCCGCCAGATCACCGGCGAGGAACAGCATAAACGCCGGACTGCAGCGGCCGCGAGACACATCGCGTACCAGAATTGCAGCCAGCACAAACAGAATTGGCCCAAGTAACAACAGCGTCCTCGAGGCGACATGTTCCGGGCCATAGAGCATTGGTGCGAAAAGCGAAGTCAGAATGCTGGCGATGGGAACGAAATAGATGATGCGGGGAAGCGACGTCGCCGGAACTCGCTCCGCTCGGTCCGGCCTACGTTTATCCAAGGACACACCGGCGGCTGGCACGGTGCCGCTCACGGGGCTGGTGATGCGGATGTAGCCGGCCGGTGCAAACACGGCGACGACAAAATGCAGCAGCACAACAATCCGTGATGGCCAGCGGAATTTCCCGATCATCGGTAGCCACGTCTGAACGACGTAAAGCCCACCAGCCTTGCCGAATGACAGCCAGAGAGCCAGCAATCCCAGAGCCAGCATCACCTGCAATAGTCTTCGATGAGATGACTGTGTGCGGAGACGAGTTATCGCGATGATCGAAAGCAGGAAAGGGACTGCACCGCAGTAGAGTCCCAGCTCATGAGTACTCTGGCCGAAGACTCGCGTGTCTGTGAGAAACGGATTGAACCATTGCAGCATATCGGCGGCGGTTAGTGGATGCTCAAAGAAAAACTCCGGCGACATGGCACTGCGATCAGACTCGGATAAGGCGGCCATCGAAGGAAGGATCTGGACTGCTCCCAGCCCCAAACCCAAAACCTTAAGACCGGCGATGACCAGCAGCCGGCGGAAGCCTCGAGAATTCCACGATACGAATCCAAGGCAGTAAACGATCTCCGCGAGCAGGGAGAACCAGACGTATTGAGGATAGCCGAGAAGTAGCTGGGAACCCGTCAGCAGTGCGATGCCAATCAGAGCCATCCCGTCGGCGGAGCGACGGGTGTACCGTACGCCCGTCGCTCCGCCGACGGGACTGCACTGTCCGATCACCGAACTGGACGTCGATCCCGGACGATCGCACAGAATCGCATCCAGAGCCAGCAGCTGCCACGGCATGTGAGACACCACGGCGATCGCATTCGGATGCAGAAAGTGCAACGTGCAAAAGCCGCTGAAGGTAAAGACGATGGCTCCCAGCCAGGCTGCGTCGGGACGCTGGAAGTGGCGTTGCAGAAACAGTTTCATTCCGAACAGCATGAACGGATAACTGCTGAGCACTTCCAGATTAAAGGCCATCTCCAGCGGCAAACAGCGGTACAGCAACCAGTGCCAGGGATGGTACGTTCCGGCCTGCCCTGAACCCGTCAGAAAGTAGCCACTGAACAGACCGGGCATCCAGTCAAAAGCATCGCCGTGCTGAAGGCAGGTGGAGTAGAACTGACGAATCGGCAGATGATAATTCAGCAGATCATCGCAGACGTAAATCTGTCCCGTCAGCAGCGGAAGAAACATCCAGCCCAGGATTGCGAATGCGGCAGCACGAGCGATTCGGGTTTGCTGCAGAATCGACGGACTGGCATTCTCCGATGTCATGGGTGGATCACATGATCAGGAAGTGTTTCACCACGGAGGTCATGGGGAGTACTGAAGAATGATTCTCGTTTAACGGCAAGCCGCAGGCGACTGCGCAATTTTCATGATGCCGACTTCAGTCAGAGCATCAATCAAACTCTAACCGCGATGCTGGCTGAAGCCCGCACTACTCTTGCTCATCGAATCGATCAACAAACCACTATCGTTTGACCACAGTGGTTTCGCGTTCTGATTCCATCACTTCGTTTTCGTCACGATCTTCGGCGTACATGTGAGCCGGAATCTTGGGGCCTCGCATGACTTCTGAAGTGACCTGTTCAATACGCAACAACTGTTCGCCCAAAGTATTGATGCGGCGAGAAACATCATCGTTATTCTGTTCGATGCCACCGGAGACCAGATTGATCACGCCCAGAAACAGCAGCATTTGAGCCACTGTCGTCACCAGCCAGCCGGTTGGGGTGATTTCAGAGTAACCTCCGAAATGCCCATAGATCACCATTGCGGTTCCGACCGTTAAACCAAGCACTCCCAGATAAGCCAGGAACTGGCCGGTCATGCTGGTCAGATTAGATCGCTTCGGCGCGCTGACTTCGAAGTGCGGGCCACGAAGTTGAGATTCATGAGCTTCATCAATATATCGCTGGCGAGGACGGCCGTGAGTGCGTGAACGCTGACCGGCCGTGTCGGTAATATCGTCGACTGATTCTGCTTTATCGATTCGGAATCGCTTACCGGGCATCGGCGAATTGGAAACGATCTTCGTTTCCGGTGCCACGGACGATGGCAGCGAAGTCACCGGCTCCTTTTCCTGAGGAGTTGCAGCATTGCCACCGGTCTGGTCGAGTCTAAGTTTTCGAGTCACGGCTTCTGATCCTGCTGAACTTTCGGAAACGGGGCGTTCGAGCCGAAAACGGCGATGCAAAGGCGGTCGACGAATGGCAGAGCGCTGAGTCTTATTCGTCGTCTCAGGGTGTGTTTGTTTGGTGTCGTTGGCAGATCCTGCCGATTTAAACCCAAGCGTCGCCGGTTCCTCGTGAACCGACGCCGATGACATCAGCACCGGTAAAATAGTCTGGGAAACTTCTGCGGATGCCGCAATCTGTTCAGCGGTCTCTCGGACTGATGCACCATCAGAACTACGGGTTTCCCTGAATCTGTCTTCCTCCTCGGCGGATTCCTGTGAGGACTCGTCCTTTGCGAGGTCTGCAAACAGATTCTCCAGATGCGAAAGATCATCGACGGCCGCCGGTGTTGAGAAGTCATTCACATCGTCCGACTGAAGATCTTTCAACTCGTATTCCGCCGAGTCATCGGTTTCCAGCTCTACGCGATCTTCACTCGCGATGGTCGCTGCATCAGGTTGTGGATCCCAGGGTGATTCGACTTCAGTGGTGACCGACTCTGTATAAGTCTGATCGATCTCATGCGAATCGATCTCGTGCGCGACGCCTTCCGGTGCGACTGATTCCGCACGATCAGCATGGGCCGCATCCACAGAGGTAAGCTGCGTCTCTGCAGAATGATCATCCAGCGTCTCAGGTTTCGCCGTCGATGTGGACTCGCTCTTCACTGCAGATTCCATCACTGCAGGTTTCGCATCTCGGAAAATCACGGTTGGAGGAGACTGTGGGTTCTCGGGTTTCGCGCCCGGCAGCGGTCGTTCAGAAACGCCGGCGACGAGAGCTGGAGGCACGACGACCGCCGACGACAAAGGCAATTGCGAGGAACTCTGCGGAAGGACGTTCGCCATCAGGGGAGTTGGCGAAACAAGAAGGTCCCAAACGAGCTGTTCTTTGCGGCTTGTTCCGGTTGGGTTCGTGGGCACGCCTACAAATTCGCGAGCAGGTGCCAGGAGTTCCCGTGGAACCCGCAGACTTGCGGGCATCGGCGGCAGCGTGTTTGATCTTCGCTCCTTTAGCGGCTCCTGCACCGGCACCGCTTTTTGTACGTTCACTGTTTCTGGTGGTGCAGTGGATTCTGGCTGAGCTACGGATTCCGAATCAGTTGTGGCAGCCGCAGCAACAGCCGGCCTGCCCAGAGGAATATTCAGGAGCGGTGCTCGATCCTGCTGTTTGAAGGTGGTCAGAGGAGCAGTGGTGCTGATTCGTTCAAACAGATCTGACGACTGCCAGCGTTCCAGAATCTCATAAGCACGGCGAATATCGTCGGTTTGCCGAGTGCTCGTCGTCAGCGCGCGACCGCACAGAGGACACGCCGATCCGGCGGCCTTGACGTCAACTTCCCTGTGACAATCGCGGCACCACATGAGTCTGGTTTCTTACTCTGGAGGGTTCCTGCCCGCCATATTGAATTCTCCTGGGCCTGTTAGACGTTGTTTCTGAACAGGTCTCCCGGACACGCGTTTTTTACCGGTTATCCGGCAAAACGGACAAGGTCAATCGGAGCAGCAGTTTTTGCCGGTTGAGGCAGCGACTGGTCATGAACAGGTTGCGAAAGGCTCATTTCTACGCCAGAATCCCGGTGGCGAGCGAAAAACCTGGCGTTGTCCTGCAATTTCAGCCCGGAGGAAACCAACATGCTCACGATTCACGGAGCACCTCGATCCGAATGTGACGGCCTTAGACGTCGTCAGATTCTGCAGGCTGGCGGAGCCGGGCTCTTTGGTCTCTCACTGCCACAGATACTGGCGGCCGAGTCTCTGATGTCGGGTCAGGCTCCGAAAGTGAAGAATGTCATTTTTCTTTTGCTCTTTGGTGGCCCCAGTCAGCTCGAAACATTTGACCTGAAGCCAGAAGCCCCGGAACAGATTCGCGGTCCGTTTCGGCCGATCGCCAGCAAGACACCCGGACTGTTGATCGGAGAATACCTGCCAAAGATGGCGGCCATCTCCGACAAGTATCGAGTCATTCGTTCGATGTCGCATTCGCTGAATGATCACAGCGGCGGCGGACATTATATTCAGACTGGACGACGCTGGCATGTTCCGATCGGAGGTGGATTTTCTCCAACGCCAAAGGATTGGCCGTCGATGGGATCGATCGTTGACTATGTCGATCAGCAGGCAATGGGGTTATCCAGCCCGATGCCGTCCTACATGGTTCTCCCGAATTCGCTCGGAGCCCTGCAGCAGAAAGGTCAGTATCCTCGTCCCGGAGAACACGCAGGTTGGATGGGACCACGCTACAATCCTTTGACCACACAGATTCAAAAGCGAAATCTTGATGACAATCCCTACTGGCGAACCTGCACGGACGAAGAGCTGGCATTTCAAATTGCCGACATGAAAACTCCGGAAGGCGTTTCGTTGGACCGGCTGGATCGTCGTCGATCGCTGCTGGACCAGTTCGATATCAGTCGTCGCCAGCTCGATCAATTTACTGCCGCCAGTTACGACCCGTTTCGAGAAAAGGCGTTCTCATTGATGACCTCTGAGCGGACTCGCAACGCGCTGAACATCAAAGCTGAGCCGGCTGAGGTTCGGGATCGCTACGGGCGACATTTGTTTGGTCAATCTACGCTGATGGCTCGCCGTCTGATCGAAGCTGGTGTTCGCTATGTCACTGTTCATTATGACTGCGTCGACGGTTATAGCTGGGATTCGCACCGCAATAGTGACGACGTCAAAAAGAACCTGCTGCCGACGTTTGATCAGAGTTGTTCGGCGTTGTTGAGCGATCTGGATGAACGTGGTCTGCTTGATGAAACATTGGTCATCGCCACCGGAGAAATGGGGCGAACTCCAAAAGCCAACGCGAATTGGGGACGTGATCACTGGAGTACTTTGTTTTCGAATGTGATCGCTGGCGGTGGAATTCCCGGGGGGACTCTTTACGGATCTTCGGACAAGGACGCCGCGTATTCGCTGGATACTCCGGTCAGCCCGGAAGATCTTGCCGCGACTGTTTATTATGCGCTCGGGATTGATCCGGACATTCGTGTTCCGAATTCAGAAAATCGACCGATCCCGATCGTCGAAAACGGACATCCGGTCACTGAACTGTGGAGCTGAGGAACCGTCCGGAAACAACATCCGGCCTTTGACTTCGCGAGAAATCACAATTCGAAACGTCAGTGCGGGATTTTTCAATCGAGGCTCCGATCCCTCGCTGACGCTTCGGATTGTGATTTACGCCACGAAACCTGGTACCGGATGATTCTTTAGTGGTGTCGCGTTTGAAGTACCACGCTGGGTCCGAAGTGCAAACATTTCCGAATCGGGGTTGCCTGATTGACCGGCACGTGCCAGCCTCCGGGTCCTGCATTACTCAGGGCAACAGGATAACCATGGCAATGATTCGCGTGGAGATCCCGTTTCACCTGCAGAACCTTGCGAGGTCAGGCCCGGAGGTTCTGCTGGAAGTCTCAAGCCCGGTCACGATCAACACTGTGCTCGATGCTCTTGATTAGCGCTATCCAATGCTCTGTGGCACCATACGCGACCACGTCACCAAAAAGCGGCGAGCCTTCCTGCGCTATTTTGGCTGCCAGCAGGATCTGTCTTTTGTAGAAACCACCAAACCGCTTCCGGAGCCCATCGTCGCCGGGACCGAACCCTTCATCATCTTGGGCGCATTGAGCGGGGGCTGAGACGACAGATGCTGTTTCTCACCGATGTGCTTCTTTTGCTCTGCAAGTGGCCTTGCCCCGGAAATCTTCGTTCCTGATCAGGCTTCGTCCAAAAACGGAATCGGCCCCCAATCGATTTTACGTAACGAGCTGTGTTCCTTGGGCTCGACTGCGAAAACACTGCCCTTAGTTGAGGAAATCCACACAACGGGTTCGCGGTGAATTGAATGGGATCGCGGATGCAGATAGATTCGCCCGAGAGGCAGGAAAATGTTAATCGAGAGCGAAATGGCGTCTGATGGTACTCAATAATCTTCCTGTAAGCGGGCCATGGGGTGAGCGGCACCTGCTGGGGTTGGAACGTTTGTCAGCCGAGCAGTTGACGACCGTTCTCGATCTCGCGGAACACTATGATCGAGTCACCCTCGGCGGAACTCAGCGACTGGACGTGCTGAAAGGCGTCGTCGTTGCCAATCTCTTCTTCGAAAACTCCACGAGAACACGCACCAGCTTCAGCCTCGCGGCTCGCCGACTTGGCGCGGATACGGTCGACTTTACGGCCAGTTCCAGCAGCCTGTCCAAAGGCGAGACATTCATCGATACCGCGCTGACGATTGAGGCGATGGGAGTCGACATGGTGGTCTGTCGCCATCGAACTCCCGGGGCTCCTCATCTTTTGGCTCGTCATCTGAAAGCCAGTGTGTTAAACGCTGGTGATGGAACTCACGAACATCCAACTCAGGGCCTGCTGGACATCTACACGATCCGTAAAGCCAGAGGACGAATTTCGGGGCTGACGGTGGCTCTGGTCGGCGACATTCGGCACAGTCGAGTTGCACGTTCAAATATTCATGGTCTGGTCAAGTTGGGTGCGCGAGTTATCGTCTGTGGCCCTTCGACCCTGATCCCCAGCGACATTACACGAATGGGTGTCGAGATTGCGTATAGTCTGGATGAAATCCTGCCAGAAGTGGATTGCGTGAACCTGCTGCGAGTTCAGTTCGAACGTCAGCGCGGGGCGTTTTTTCCTTCAATTCCGGAGTATGCCAATCTCTTTGGAATGAATGGCGATCGAATTCGTCGTGGGAAGAGTGATCTGCTTGTACTGGCTCCGGGTCCGATCAATCGAGGTGTTGAGCTGACTCCCGATGTTGCCGATGGGCCGCATTCGCTCATCCTGAATCAAGTCTCGAACGGATTGCTGGTACGCATGGCTTGTCTGACACTGCTGACACAGGAACGCCGACGCCTGCTTGGAGGTGAGGCATGAGCCGAAAACTGATTCGCGGCGGACGAGTGATTGATCCGGCAAATGGTATCGATGCCATCGCCGATGTCTGGATTCAGGATGGTCGTATCGATGCCGTCACCAGTGTTCGCGAAGAATCCGACGCCGACATCGATTGGCGTAACACAGAGATTATCAACGCAACCGGCATGATTGTATGTCCGGGATTTATCGATACGCATGTTTCGTTGCGAGAACCTGGCTACGAAGAAGATGAATCAACCGCCACGGGAACTGCGGCTGCCCTGGCAGGCGGCTTCACGACCATCGCGGCTCAGTCTGATACTTGCCCTGTTGTGGACAATCGATCGGCGGCCGAATTCATCCGGCTGCAGGCCGAACGTGCTCGCAACTGCCGCGTCTATCCTTTGGGTGCTGTGACAAAGGAAAGTAAAGGCGAAGAACTGGCCGAGATCGGTCAGTTGGTTCAGGGCGGTGCGATTGGTTTTTCAGACGCCAAGAATCCGGTTGCTAATTCTGAAGTGATGCGGCGAGCGTTGGAATATACGCGGATGTTTAATCGTCCGATTCTGCACTTCGCGATGGTGCCGGAACTGTCTGAAGGTGGCGTGATCCATGAAGGATACCAGGCGACAAGATTAGGTCTGCGAGGTATCCCGGCGGCGGCTCAGGACATTATGACCGGTCGCGATATTGCGTTGGCCGAACTGACGGGTGGCCGAGTTCACCTGATGTGTGTCACCACTGCGGATTCGGTGGAACGCATTCGTCGAGCCCAGGCGGCTGGCATTGCGGTCACGGCCGATGTGACTCCTCACCATCTGCTGCTGACCGATGAGGTGATGGATTCGTTCGACACAATGTACAAGTGCAATCCTCCGCTGCGTTCTGCCGAGCATGTTCAGGCACTGATTGCAGGATTGAAGGACGGCACATTGTCCGCCATCACTGCCGATCATCAGCCACTGGCGTTTGAGAAAAAGCAGGTCGAACTGGATATCGCTCCGTTCGGAATCTGCGGAATTGAAACGCTGCTGCCAGTCTGCGTGAAAGCTCTGATCGAACCAGGGCATTTGACCTGGTCGGAATTGATTTCACGGTTGACCGTTGGACCGGCGGCCGTGCTTGGGCTGAAGCATGGGACGCTTTCAACTGGCCAACCGGCTGACGTTACGATCATCGATCCCAATGAACAGTGGACTGTGAAAGCGGCCGAGTTTCGCTCGCGCAGTCGCAACACTCCCTTCGAAGGCAATGCCTTCACGGGGCGAGTTGTGATGACACTGGTTGATGGCGAGATTCGTTATCAGAAAGGTGTCTGCAAGTGACCCTGTTCGCCTGATGGTAAACGGAGACACTGAATCCGTTATCTTTATGGCTGTCGTTTTTCTTCTCCATAATCTCCTTCCTAAAAACAATCGACAATGCTGATTCCCTCGACAATGATTGAAGTAAAGCGTGCCAAGGGCAAAGGCCGTGGCGTTTATGCTCGAGTTTTCATACCAGCCGGTACTGTTTTTGAACGTGCGCCGCTGTTGGTGATGTCCGAGAAAGAAGCTCTGGAAGGCGATCACGCCAACGTGTTGCCGGCGTATGTTTTCGAATATGGCAAAGGCAAGGTTGCTCTCGCCCTGGGATTTGGATCGCTCTACAACCATTCCTACAGCCCAAACGCGCGGTACGATGACGCGGGCAATCAGGTCAAGGAATATCGGGCTCTGCAAGACATCGAGCCGGGCGAAGAAATCACGATCAACTATAACGGGGCGGAAGACGTGATGGATCCGGTTGATTTCAATGTTGTTGAATCGTGAGCCTGTTAACAATTAGCCTCAGCTTGCGGACTGAAGGATCGGCTCGGAGCGTTGATCTCACCATGGTGTGCCCTGACTTTGCATGTCACACCCTCCGAAACAGTGACTGTCCAGAATAGAGTTCAGTGCCATGCCTGTTGATAAGTCCGGTTCACGCATTCGTCAGATGTTCGGAGAAATCGCCGGCCGGTATGACTTCATGAATCACTTTCTCTCCGCCGGCACCGATGTGTACTGGCGCTGGAGAACCGTCCGACTGGCTCAGCCTTTTAATTCATCGCCTATTCTTGATGTGTGTACCGGGACCGGCGATCTGGCCTTTGCGTTTCGCAAAAAACTGAACGGTACCGCGCCGGTTTTCGGCACCGACTTTACGCACGGCATGCTGCGACTTGCCGAACAAAAACGTTCGGACCGTGACGTTGTGTTTATGGAAGCCGACACCATGTCACTTCCATTTCGATCCGACATGTTTCAGGTTGTGTCGGTCGCGTTTGGACTCCGCAATGTGTCCAGCACAATTGGCGGGCTGAAGGAGATGACGCGCGTCTGTCAGCCCGGCGGAAAGGTCGTCGTGCTGGAGTTTTCTTTGCCCGACAACCGCCTTCTGAGCCGCATCTATCAATGGTATTTCCGCAATATCCTGCCGCGGCTGGGGCAGTTGCTGGTAAGAAATCGCCAGGCGGCTTACGAGTATCTGCCGCAGTCAGTTTCTGAATTTCCGAGCGGTTCACAGCTTACGGGTTTGATGGAAGAAGCCGGACTTGTAAACACTTCTTATCACAAACTGACAGGCGGAATCGCGACGGTGTATCTGGGCAACAAACCCTGAAAACCCCGCACAGTCCTGCGTTCTGAATCAGCCCTGAAAAACTGTCCGACGTTTTTTTTCACTCGTTGACACAGGGTGCGCGGCCCATTCATTCTCCATTCAACGTATTCGCTGTTTCGTTGATCAAAAGGAGAAGACCATGACACTGTCCCGCCGCTTTACTCTTGCCATGGCCATTGTTGCACTGGCACTGTTCTTTGCTGAGGATGCAAAGTCAGACGATCCCAAAGTCGTTCCTCCCGTTCCGGACGCAATTTCCGTTGCGCCCGGCAACACCGTTGTCGTGGAAGATCGCGAGCCCGCAACTCCGATCGAAGTTGTTTCCATTCAGCAGCACCATGCGATGTATGGCATGGTGTATGTCAGCCCGGCTGCCAAAGCAGACTCTGCCGAGTATCGTCGCATCTACAATTCTGTCCCATTCAGCCGTGCAGAATACAAAGCCAATCCGAACTATCGTCATGATTCGACCATGGAGATTCTGACCGGGAATGCTCGCCACCAGACTGTGATCAATCACAACTTCGAACACAAAGAGCCGGTGAAGCGAATTCCTCAGCCAGCTCGCCCATCACGAGTCCTGACACCGGTGTCTGGATTCTTTATGTTCTCACCACTTTGGTACAATCGACTTTGGTAAGCTGAAGACCGTCACGGCACGTGTCTCGGTCCAGTCCCATCGAAGATCAGCGTCGAACCGGCCAGCAACCCCTGAGGATGCTGGCCGGTTTTTTTGTGGATTGAGTGATCTGTCGGATCGAGTTGCTGATTTCCTCGTTTACCGCCCAGCCGCATGCGCCGGCCCAATAGCAGTCAGGTTCGTTTTCAGTGTGAAGCGTCGCAGCGTGAGCGTCCGGTTTTCTCATGGAATTTGAGTCCCGTCACAGGGCGGACTGCATTTTTCCACAAAAAGTGACCTCCATGAGTCGCCGACTCCGGCAAAGCGGTCGCCTGCGGCTGGGCGGTACAACGTCGATTCCCAACTGGAGAGAGAGCGGCCATGGGAGCGGATTTTCCTGTCGGGAGAAACGCTACTCCGACTTTCCCGACGATACGGACCACGATCATTGGGTCCGGTTGCAGCGATTTCATCAATCCGGAAGATTGCATGGAGTAAAAGGTTTGGCAACTTTTGTTGTTCTTCCGACACTTACTTGCTCCGTAACCTAGAGTTTCAGGGTCCGATGTTTAAAAGCATCATCATTCCCTGATAAGAACACTTTTCGACCATCCCCCGAAGATTCATCGTCAGGCACAAAAACGGGCCTGATTCTGAATTCACAACCGGTCGTACGAGCGTGCTGCCAGTGTCAACAGCGTCCCCCATCAACAGACATACCGGAATCTCGCCAGAGTTTCTGACGCCCGCCATGCCGACGGACACCAGTGGTGTTCTGTTACGCATGCTGGCTCTGTCTGAAGATGCGCGGCGACAGCAGGCCATGACGGGCGAAAAGCAGATCATGCCTCGCAGCCTGATGACCCTGCTGCTTCGAACGATGAAACTGCAGGATTCGACAAGTCTGCTGCATGGCCAGCGTATTGCGGCCATCTCCAGTGGAGTCGCGAAGTTGCTGGGCTGGGACGATGATCAGCGTCGACAACTGGAAGTTGCTGCTCTGCTGCACGACCTGGGAAAACTGGGCGTTCCCGAACACATCTTAAAGAAGCCTGGCAAGCTCAGCAGCGAAGAATATGACTTCGTTCTGCTGCATCATCATGCCGCGGTCAATCTTCTGCAGGCGTTTCATACGGACCCGGCAGTCGTTTCGATGCTCTCCATGCTGCATCACGACTTCGACAGTGCGGGACTTAACGTGCCAACCGCCGGAGCATCGACCGATCTTCCGCTCGGACCACGAATTCTTGCCGTCGCCGATGCCTTTGATTCACTCAGTTCTCCCAAGCCATATCGCCGCGGGATGACTCACAAGGAAGCCATCAGCGTGCTGGAAGAAAAATCCGGTAGCCGATACGACGGCAACATCATTCGAACTCTCAATCGCTGGTTTGAAGCCGAAGGTGATTCGCTCTTCCGGTTTGCAGACCCATTCCAGTCGACAGAAGCGCGAGTGGAAATGACGGATCAGCAGCGGAATGAAGCCGTTCTGCTGGCGCAATTCATTAACGTGCTTTATCAATTTCAGGTCTTGTACGACGGATACTTTGTCCTCGACTCCAATGAAAACTACTGCATCTGGAGCGACGGAATGCCCAGTATGACAGGACTTCCGCTGCAAAGCGTTCTGGGACGAACATGGCAGCCCATGGACGTTCAACTGGCATCATTAACCGATGACAAGCCGTCTCCGGAATCTCGCGATGAGACGATGGTTGGCCAGATGCTGAAAAATGGGCGTGCTCAGTTCGGCAGTCGCTTATGCCGCGTTGGTGATACTCGGCATCTGAAAGTCGACGTCTACACAATGCCTATTCTGGCCTCCAACGGATCAGTTCAGGGGACAGTACAACTGCTGCGAAATAAGAGCGGCGTGCGACGACAGAGCCGTGAGTATGTGGAACTGAAACTGGCGGCCACACGAGATCCGCTGACGGGCGTTGCTAATCGTGGTCAACTGGAAACTCAGTTGCGACATATGCTGGAAGAGTTTCATTCCAACGAAGGCACTCGACATCTCAGCACGATCTTCCTGGACGTCGACAAATTCAAACGTATCAACGACAACTATGGTCATCAGGTGGGTGACCAGGTGCTTGTGGATATGACTCGGTTACTGCAGCACGAAACGTATTCCGGTGAAATCATTGGCCGCTACGGTGGCGAAGAATTTGTCGTGCTGTGCCCTGACACCGATCTTGATGCCGCGGTCCGACGAGCAGAGCGTTTGAGACACGCCATTCAGAAGAGTTCCATCGGCGGGATCAGTACTCTCACAGTGACATCGTCATTCGGCGTTTCCACAGCCAAGTTGGGTGATACCGTTCAAACTGTTCTGGAGCGAGCCGACAACTGTCTGTATCGGGCCAAGGAAACAGGCCGAAATCGTACGTGCTGGGAAACAGAAGTCGTCGACGAAGCGGCCATCAAGGCTGCGGCTGTTCAGGAACAGCAGCCTAAGTTTGCTGAGAAAGATGGCTCATTCGAGTTTCGTGAGAAGATTGAAGTGTCCACATCGCTGGAACTCACCGCGATGAAACTTCAGGCCTTTATCCGCGAATACAAAGGCGATGTTCTCAGTATGGATCATGGTAACATGAAGATTCGACTGGGTTCGCTGGGCTTTACTCGTCGCTGGGGCAGCACCACGGCCAGGCAGCCGATCGATGTCTGTATCTCTTTTGGAACGATGCGATCAGTCAGTCAGATTGACGGAAAACCAAAGACCGTCCATCAGGTCTCCATTCTTGTCGTGCCCTATGGCAAGGTTTCCGAAGCCGAAGCTTTTGCGGGACGCTGCATGGTCATGATGCGGGACCTCCGTGCTTACCTGCTCGGCTCTTAACGCCTTTGTGATACGGACTACTTTTTCATGTAGGCACCGATCACCACGATCATGCCGACGACGGCCACAATGACGGTGATCATCGAAGGCCCTTTCTGGCCGCCCGAAAGATTCTTGTCATCTGTCACGTTACAGATTGCCTGTTCCCAGTCGGATAAGTTCCGGGGAATCTCTGTCGCAGCCAGAATCTCATCTCCGGTTGACTCGATAAGCAGAACTTCCCCGTCTTCGAAGTACTCTTCAGCGGCGTCTTCCAGGTTAACGACATCAATCCTTTTACTTACGTCGCTGGCCCGCATGGCCTGCAGGCCATGTTGATTCTCGTCATCCGATGTTCCCGCGACAGCAGACGTTTCTTCGTCCTGACTCTTCAGGAACTCGCCACGCCAGAGTCCTGTATCAAGGGCGAGGTCAGATCGATCTGCCGTCATCAGAGTTGCTGCTGAAAAGGCCCCCGGCAACGATCCCGACAAATCTCCGGGAGGGGCGGCCTTCAGCGGCTGTGACTGCGTTATCACCAGAGAACTCAGCGTCAACAAAATGGCACTGACCCGGAGTTGACACTGCGGTGAGCGAAATGAGGCGAGCATAGAGTGATCTCACGAGAAAGACGGTCACGGCGACGGCTCGAAGCAGGATTCTTCGAGACCTTATCCGCAATTTCCTGAGAAATGCAGGATCTGTGCCAGGGCATGGGGAGCGAAGCTGTCTCTGGGAACGCAACGGCGTCGCTCCTGCGTGAACGGGCCGGTTTACGATGCGTTCAGCCGGTGAATCACATTATTTTCCGACTGGCATTTATTGCCGAAAGTGCTCCAAATCAGGGTTGCCTGCAGGGATCAAACGCTGCGAAAAATCAACCAGAGGCTTCCAAAACTCCCCCGACGGTACAACAGTTGCCTTTTCCTCGCAGATTGCCTGTTCCCTGCCGACTCGATCGCCAATCCCCCGCAGTTTCTGCGTAGATCAGCGGGATTGACCGCCGTTCGTCAGATCCAATAGACTTGGCAGCCTTTGACTTACGACAAAACTGCCTACTTTCCGGTCCCGCGGGAGACTTCTGCCTTTGTGGCAGAGCATTTGCCGGTTTGTCGGACCACAGATTCCACCTACTAGTTTCTCAGGACGATCACGAGACATGGAGTTTCTCGAAAAAGTCGGCGACTTCTTTAGCGCCACCGGCAACAAAATTGAGCGTGGAATCACAGCCCTTTTCGGCTCTTCCAACGAACGCCGTATGCGCAAGCTGGGGTTCTCCCGCGATCGGGATGGCAAGACGGTCATTATTCCGGGGTCGCTGCTTGACCGGATCAATTCTTTGGAGCCGGAGTGGCAGAAGAAGACTGATGAAGATTTAAAGCAGACCGCCGCGAAGTTTCGCGCGCGTCTGCAGAATGGCGAAATGCTTGACGATCTGCTGCCGGAAGCATTCGCTGCGGTTCGTGAATCTGGCCGTCGCTTCCTGAAGATGCGGCATTACGAAGTGCAGATGATCGGCGGATACATTCTGCACAACGGCATGATTTCAGAAATGGTGACCGGGGAAGGTAAGACTCTGGTGTCGTCGCTGCCCGCGTTCCTTAACGCGCTGGCTGGCAAAGTGCATGTGGTGACAGTCAACGATTATCTGGCCCAGCGCGATATGGAGTGGATGGGGCCGATCCATCTGAATCTCGGTCTGACCGTCGGCGCGATTCAGTCCAACATGAGTTCAGCCGAACGACAGATTCACTACGCCTGTGACATCACTTACGGAACCTCGAATCAATTCGGCTTCGACTATCTGCGCGACAACATGAAGCCGACCAAGGACCAGCAGGTTCAGGGACCGCTTGATTATGCCGTCGTGGATGAAATCGACAACATCCTGATCGACGAAGCGCGAACGCCGCTGATCATTTCCGGTCCGGCTCATGATAACCTCGAAAAATATCCCAAGGCCGACGCCATCGCGCGGCAGCTTCGCAAGGACACTGACTTCGAAGTTAAAGAGAAAGAGCACACCTGCCATCTGACCGAAGAGGGCGTGCGACGAGCCGAGCAACTGGCTGGCGTGGAAAGCTTCTACACCGCTGGCAATATGGAATGGCCGCATCTGCTCGACAACGCCCTGAAGGCTCATCATCTCTACAAGCGTGACGTCAGCTATGTGGTTGAAAAGGGCGAAGTCGTCATCGTCGACGAAAACACCGGCCGAAAAATGGAAGGCCGACAGTGGAGCGATGGCCTGCATCAGGCTGTTGAAGCCAAAGAAGGCGTGAAGATCAAGGAAGAGTCTCAGACGTTTGCCACGATCACGCTGCAGAACTACTTCAAGCTGTACAAGAAGCTGGCCGGGATGACCGGTACCGCGATGACCGAGTCCGAAGAGTTCCTCAAGATCTATAACCTTGACGTTGTGGCGATTCCGACCAACCGCCCGATGCAGCGCATTAATTATCCGGACAACATTTACGGAACTGAAAAAGAAAAGTGGGATGCCGTCATTCAGGAGATCGCGGAAGTTCATGAAAGCGGACGACCGATTCTTGTTGGTACGACATCGATCGAACTTTCGGAAATGCTCAGCAATCGACTGGTTCGCAAAGGTGTCCGACACAACGTTCTGAACGCCAAGTTCCATGAACGTGAAGCCGAGATCGTTGCTCAGGCCGGTCGAAAAGGTGCGGTCACAATCGCTACCAACATGGCGGGCCGCGGTACCGACATTATCCTTGGCGGTAATCCGGAGCATCTGGCGTGGGAAGACCTGAAGACTCGTTACAGTTCGCGCCTTGATGTTCCCAAGTCTGAGTGGGACGCATTAACTCGCATGATTGCCGAACGTGAAGGCATGATTGCGGAGTCCAAAGTCGTTCAGGATCTTGGTGGTTTGCACGTCATCGGGACTGAACGTCACGACTCACGTCGAATCGACCTGCAGTTGCGAGGTCGTGCGGGACGTCAGGGTGACCCGGGTTCGAGTCGCTTCTTTATCTCACTGGATGACAAGCTGATGCGTCTGTTCGCGGGTGATGCCGTGAAACGCATTATGCAGTGGGCAGGCCTCAAAGAAGGCGAGCCGATTATCAGTTCGATGGTGACTCGCCGTATCGAAGGTGCTCAGAAGAAACGCGAAGAGCAGCACTTTGATCAGCGTAAGAACCTGCTCGAATATGACGAAGTCATGGACGAACAGCGCAAGCGGACGTATTCTTATCGCCAGCAGATTCTGGACGGTGTGGATTGCCGCAGCCTGCTGCTGAGTATGATGAATGACGAAATCGATCGCTGGACGAAGCACTTTCTGGCACGCGATTATCGCTGGGAAACCATCACGGCGTGGGTTACTCAGAATTTGCAGCTTGAACTCGAGTCATCCGACATTCGTGATATGAATCGCGAAGAGTTGGAACTGCACCTTCGAGAAGAGGGTGAGCGTCAGGGTGAGTCACAGATCTATGAACAGATCGATGTGAATCTGCCGGAAGATGCCGAGAG
>JBIIIF010000473.1:0-2651 GCA_044235005.1 Planctomycetaceae bacterium
CACTCTCCACATTCTGTTGCCGTTTACTTCAACGTGCGGTGCGCTGCGTTCCGTGGCTCACTTTGGTTGTTTAGCAATGGTATCCCTTATACCGGAAGCATTTTGTACCTCAGCGACAGAGAGGGCACCATTCTGTATGGCAATGGGCGTGCGATTGAGGAACAGCAATTGCGTTGGCAGCTTGGTAAGTACCGGGAGATCCAGTTCCGTTTCACCGCCGAAGATGGGAGTATTGTTGGTGTTGACACTTATGGCGATCTTCCTAGATTTCGTTACCGTCATTTCAAGGGGGCTATGTATCCTTCGCCATGGTGGACGGTGAGGTGCAGTCTACTATATCCAATTGTCCTGTTTGGGTGCTTACCTGGAATTCGGATGATTCGCATCATAGTACGCCGAAATCGGGTAAGGGCCGCCATTGCTGACGGCCCTCCCCACACCACCTGACGTGCGGGTCCGCATCAGGCGGTTCCTCGAAGCGGAGCAAGGTCGCACCAGAGTTGTTTGAGCGAAAGAAGTCCCAGTTGCTCCAGCCACTTGTTGGGCATCGCGTAGCGCATGGCGGGTGTCCGTGACAAGCGCCAATAGCTCTTCCGACTGATCGCGTGTTTGATCGCCATACCCAGACTCACGCCGAGGCGCACAAGGTTACGAACCTTCGTACGAGGACGTCGCCACTGTTTCCAGTAGCACATCCGGATTCGACGTCGAATCCAGCCATCCAGATTGACGAATTCATCAAACTGCTGGGCCAGACCGAAGTAACCTATCCAGCCTCGCACGTAGCGATTGAGGTCGGTCAAGCGGCGTTCCATTGAGATCCCACGGCTGCGGCCTGTGAGCTTTCTGACGCGACGCTTGAAGGCTTTCAGTTTCTTCGGTGCGGTGGTAATTGTCACACGCTGACCAACAAAAGCGAACCCGAGAAATTCGCAGCCTCGGGCCGGTCTGACACTGCTCTTCTGCTCGTTCACCACGAGCTTCAGATGCTGCGTCAGATACCGCTGGACCGACGCGAACACTCGCGTAGCACTGCGTTCGCTGCGAACGAAGATGACAAAGTCATCCGCGTAGCGCACGAACTTCAGCCGGCGGCGTTCGAGTTCCTTGTCGAGATCATCCAGCAGGATGTTACTCAATAAGGGTGACAAAGGACCGCCTTGCGGCGCGCCTTCGTCAGTCGGTTGCAACACACCCTCGACCATCACGCCCGCTCGCAGGTAGAGGCCGATCAATCGCAGCAGACGCACATTGTGAACCTTACGGCTCACACGATTCATGAGCACGTCATGTTGAACTCTGTCGAAAAATTTCGAGAGATCAAGATCAACACAAAACTCACGGCGTTGCCGGATGATCTGCTGAACCCGTTTCGCAGCTCCATGGGCGGATCGACCGGGGCGAAAACCGAAGCTCGATTCGGAGAACTCCGGATCGAAGATCGGCGTCAGAACCTGACAGATGGCTTGTTGAATGAGACGATCAAGCACGTTGGGAATGCCGAGCAATCGCTCACCTCCACCTTCTTTCGGGATGGTTTTGCGTCGCACCGGTGACGGGCGATACGTGCCATCCAAAAGCTGTTGCTTCACCGCAGGCCAGTGTTCGGGACACCAGCTCTCAAACGCTTTGATCGTCATGCCATCCGGACCGGGGGCTCCCCGGTTCCCTTTGACCTGACGCCATGCACGGTCGAGATTTCGCGGATCAACAACTTGCTCCATCAAATCGGTCTCTAATGAGACGCTCAGGGACGGCGTGTCGATGGACGCCGGATCGGTCAACTCCTGGCGGAGTAAATTCGCGGGCAGCATCAAATCGACTTCGTCGCCGAAGTCAAAAGTCCGCTGCGAGGCACCTCGATCCGAGGCCGTCGGTCGCTCCTCCCTGTTCTTCATGGTTCGGCCCTTCCTGTCGTCGCTGGAGTGCGACGAGACAGTACCACGGCCTCTGCTGACTTCCGTCGCACACCAGCATCGTTGTCCGATGGCGGCTCTGCTTGCAGGCAAGCCTGAATCACAGATACGTGCGGCGGATCTCCCTGGATAAGACGTATGGCTTTCTCTGCGCAAGCTCCTGATTTACCAATGCGGATGAACGATGACGGCTTCGTGATGTTTGGCTCACTCGCCTGTCCACACCGGCCTTGTATCGGGTTTCTGTCCGTAGCCTCGCAGATTTGACGAAAATGCGGCTGACGACGATTCTTTGTCAGCTTACCGACGCATTCGCAGGCTTCCTCCCCACGGTTCGTTACCTCACCGCAGTTGCCCTCGTCTCGTACTTGTTCGATCGGAGTCACAGTTGGTATGCTGCCTTCCTTAAGATCTTCGTTCTCGTACAGGGGACTTGCACCCCATGAGTCTTACGCCATGACAGGCGTACCAAGGCGCTGAACCGGAGTGGCGGAACAGCCGGATTTGAAATGGAAACTCGCTCGCCGCCACCCGGTTAGCTTGGTCGTTATGCGATACAGAAGACCAAGTCAGCAACGTGAAACTTGATCTATGGCAATCCCTCCCGAACGTGAACTTCAAGCATGTTTGCGCGTGCTCACATCTTCGATCCTCATGGCACGTGCGTGGGGCTGGCAAAAGGAAGTTCCGGCTGAAGAATTGGCCGACTTGATGGACGCGGTTCACAATATTCCT
>JBIIIF010000265.1:0-9534 GCA_044235005.1 Planctomycetaceae bacterium
CAATTTGCATTCGGAGTTGCTTCAACTGAGTGATCAGTTCTCGTTCTCGTTCGACGGTGAGTTCCGTTGGGGTAGTCATGAACCAGCTTTCTTAGTGACTCATCGAGTTGTGCAGAGGCCTTTAGACCACCGGGGTAAACCCGGTGGCGAAATCCGTTGCTGTTATTGCTAATGCGTCATCGCATAAAAGATGACATTGATCCCGAGCGGGTAAGCTTTTTTCTCCGAGAATTCCTTGAAGTACCACGGATCCTCACCTTCACGCTCCCAGCCGTCACCGAGATCAGTGTTGTGTCCGATGAAGGCCATCATGCGGCCGTTGTCGTCAAAGAGGCCGCGATAGTGGACCTCTTCTGTGCCATAGCCCTGCGACGTGTTGATTTCACCATTCGCCATTTGTTGAGCAAACCCGATGGCCGGGATCTGAGGTCGCTCTTTCAGATCATAGACGCAGTGAAAGATCGGATGCTCAAGCGGCAAATCGACGTACTCACGTTCCGGAAAGACTTTCTTCATCTCACTCCAGAAACCTTCCCATTCATCATCACCCCAAAAGTCATCCACCATCATGAACCCACCGTTCAGCAGGTAAGTGCGCAGAGCCTGACGTTCATCTTCTTCGAGATAGATGTAGCCCGGTTCGATGATATAGATGAAAGGATAATCAAAGAGCCGTGGATCGGTCAGTTCGATGATGACGCCATCGGGATCGGTATGCAAAGACGTCAATTGCTGAAGACGGTAAGAGAAGTTCAGATCGGCATCTGGATAGTCGGTGTCCCAGGCCCAGCGCCCTGCTGATCGATAGCGGATACGGACGAAGGTAAAGACATCGTCCTTGAATTTCTCGTCCAGCTTCCAGTCCGGGACACCGTTTCGTTCCACTCGACCATCAGCGCCCTGAAAACTTCGATATCGTCCACCGCCGCGAAACTGCCCGCGGAATTGTCCTCGCTGAGCCATCGCGACTGCGGACACGCAAAGTGCCACAAGAGCCATTGCCACAATCCAATGACGTGGTTTCATTCGCAGGAGCCCCCGAAGTCAGCTTCTGGAAAAAGTTTGTAAATGCAGGCAACAGGTTTTCGCAGATTCCTCGTCATTATGCCACCGTCAAGTTGCCGTTGGGCATGAAGAGGCCACGGCTGCCGCAGGCAGTATGATGAAAGAGGTCTGGTTCGAGTGGTGGCTGCCCTGGTCAGTACAAACGACCCGCTGGTCTTTTGAATACTGCCTAAATAATCGTGCTAACCCATAGAAATTGTCGAGATTTTGAGCAGATGCATAGCTCATTGTCCGACGAATTTGGCGGACTTACTGAGATTGGCCAACGAACCCTTGTGATTCGTTGACTTGGATCGCCATGCCTTCCAAACTAAGAACACCGAGGGATCACTGCTGTTTCCCTGGATTTTCTCCTTCTATGTAAGATGTATTTCTGATGGCCCGACCTGATCGAAGCCCGGAAGATGCTGTGCGTTGCCTGTTGATTCAGCCGCAGTTTCAGGCGTCGAATTTTTGGAACCTGACCGAGTCCGCCGCGACAACGGGGGCCAAAACCGTTGCTCCCCCGCTGGGCTTGTTGACTGTTGCGGCGCTATTGCCGCAACATTGGACGTTTCAGTTGGTCGATTTGAATGTTCGCGACGTTCGGGACGACGAATGGAACTCGGCCGACATCATTTGCACCGGGGGCATGATTCCGCAGCAGACCGGAATTCTGGCTTTGATCGATCGAGCGAATCGTGATGGCAAATATATTGTTGTCGGAGGTCCGGATCCGACAAGCCAGCCTGAGATTTACGAGACCGCGGATGCCAGAGTTCTGGGTGAAGGCGAAGTCACTATTCCGATCTGGCTGGATTCATGGCGTGCAGGACAGCCGTGTGGCCTCTTTGAGCGAGACAACAAGCCGGATGTAACGACATCGCCGACACCAAGATTCGACCTCGTTGAGTTTCACAACTATCTGCAGGCCGGTATTCAGATTTCGCGAGGCTGTCCGTTCAACTGCGAATTCTGCGACATCATCGAACTCTACGGACGAGTTCCTCGCAGCAAGACCGTGGAGCAGGTGCTCGCCGAACTGGACCGACTTGCAGATCTGGGGCATCGCGGCTGGGTGGATATTTCTGACGACAATTTCATCGGCAACAAAAAGTTCGTCAAGAAACTCCTGACAGAACTCGAAGCCTGGTGTCAGCGCAGGAATTATCCGTTCTACTTCACGACAGAAGCGTCGATGAATCTGGCGGACGATGATGAATTACTGGAGATGATGAAACGTTGTGAGTTTCGATTCGTATTTATGGGCATCGAGACGCCCGATCCGGATTTGCTGGCGGTGACTCAGAAAAAGATGAACTCCATGAAGCCGATCGTTGAGCGAATTCATCATGTTTACGAACATGGGATTTCCATCTCAGCGGGATTCATTCTGGGCTTTGACAGTGAGAAGCCGGGCATTGCTGATGCCATGATTGAATGTATCGAAGAAACCGGCATCATGGTGGCGATGGTTGGACTGCTGGTCGCATTGCCCAATACACAGTTGACTCGACGACTGATGCAGGAAGGTCGTATGATTGACTGCAATCATCAACTCCTTCCCCCGAATTCTGGTGTCTATCGTCTGGAGAATGCTTCCAATTCGGATAACACGACCGGCGGATTGAACTACGTAACAACTCGCGACCGAGTGGATGTCTACGAAGACTATCGCAGGGTTGTTGGAACAGTCTTCGAACCGGCACGCTACATGGCTCGCGTCATGCGGACGACTCGCATGCTGAAGCCAGAGCGACGTCAGAAGCCATCGCTGAAAGAGTTCATGACCATGGGCAAAGCGCTCGCTCGAATCGCGTGGTGGATGACTAAAAATCCCAAGGTTCGCTGGCATTACTGGAGCAACACACTTCGCACTTTGCCAATGGGGATGGCGAAATTTGAATTCTGCCAGTCTCATATGGCCGCATTCATGCATCTTGGAAAACAATCCGATCGCGTGGCTGTTGAGATGCAGATGGGGATTGACTTCGCAAAAGGCAAAGCCACCTATCCTCGCAGCACTGCAGATCTGCCAAACCGCAAAGAAGATCTGCTGCCAGTCGTCGCATTGACCTGCAGCAAGTAAGATGGCAGACTTGAGAAGGAAGCCGCCACGCTTCGAATCATGACAAAAAATCAACCGGACAGCTTTCGCCGTTCCGGTTGATTGATTTTCATGCCGTTGTGATGAAGCGGTTACGAGAACAGCAGTTCCAGATCCTCAACTGACAGGTTCTGCAGGACGCTGCTGGCTTCGTCGCCTTCAAGGATGGCATCGGCCAGTTCGCGTTTCTGTTTCTGCAGCTCGGCGATTTTCTCTTCGACGGTATCGCGGCAAATCAAACGATAAGCGAACACCGTACGAGTCTGTCCGACTCGGTGTGCTCGGTCGATCGCCTGAGCTTCGACGGCCGGATTCCACCACGGATCCAGCAGAAAGACGTAGTCGGCGGCCGTCAGGTTCAAACCCAGACCCCCGGCCTTCAAGCTGATCAGGAACACCTGACAGTCGTCGTCTTCCTGGAATCGTGTGACGCGGGCTTTGCGGTCCCGAGTTTTCCCGTCGAGATACTCGTAAGTGATGTTTTCCTTGTCGAGATGCGAACGCACGATGCTGAGCATGCTGGTGAACTGAGAAAACACAAGGGCTTTGTGTCCCTCTGCAATCAGTTCCTGCAGATGCGGAATCAGGAAGTCGAGCTTCGCGTACATTTCCTGCTCGTCACCACGCTTAAGCAGTGCCGGATGACAAGCCGCCTGACGCAAACGAAGCAGAGCTTCGAGCACGTGCATACGCGACTTGGCGAGCCCCTGCTCCTGGACAAGCCCCAGCAGTGAATCGCGATAATGGACTCGCAGTTCGTCGTAAAGTCGACGCTGTTCCTCTTCCATATCGCAGTAGATGGTCTCTTCCAGGCGATCCGGAAGTTCCGCAGCAACCTGCTTCTTCGTACGACGCAGAATGAATGGACGAAGGCCCTTCGCGACAAGTTCGCGAGATTCCTTGCTATCTGGATCCGCGATATGCGAACGGAACGCAGTACTGCGCCCCAACATCCCGGGATTCAGGAACTCAAAGATCGACCACAGGTCGCCCGCGTTATTCTCAATCGGCGTACCGCTGAGCGCCAGACGAAAGTTGGATTTCAGCAACCGTGATGCTCGAGCAATCTGCGAAGACGGATTCTTAATCGTCTGGGCTTCGTCGAGAACCACATATTCGAACTCGAATTCTTTCAGCACAGCGATGTCGCGACGGACCGTCCCATACGTTGTCAGAATCAGATGATGCTTTGCAAACTCCGTTCGCAGGTTGGCACGCTCAAGGCCGGTGTACTCCATCACTTTCAGGTGCGGAGCGAAACGATTGCTTTCACTGGCCCAGTTGAAAATCAAGGAACGAGGAACAACGACCAGAGACGGTGGACCGTTTGGTTTATCTTCCATACGCCGCAGCAGCATCGCGATGAACTGCACGGTCTTTCCGAGACCCATGTCGTCCGCAAGACATCCGCCAAAGTTGAAGTCACTCAGGAACTTCATCCAGGCCAGACCTTCCTGCTGATATCCTCGCAGTTCGCCCTTGAAGCTGTCCGGCACGATCACAGGCTCAAGTCCCGCAAAGTTGCGGAAGCGTTCTCGCATCGCGTCGAAACCGGCATCGGTATCGACGTTGTCCTGAGAAGCCAACAACGCATCCAGCAACGCGGCCTGAGACGTGGAGAACCGGAGTCCATCTTCCGTCGCCGTTCCCAAACCACTGATCATGCCGATCTGCTCAAGCCACTCTTCCGGCAGAATACCGAGCGAACCGTCATCCAGCCGAACGGTCGAATCCCCTCGCTCCAGTGCTCGCAGCAGTTCCGGAAACGAGACCGAGCGACCTTCGAAGTCGACGTCAGTATGAACATCGAACCAGTCAACATCCGACGAGACTCGGAACCGCAGACCACCGGCCTGCCGAACCTTGCTGCCATCCGCGAACACGGCCCAGTTGTGATCCACCAGTTCACGCACCGCGCGACCGAGATCGCGACGGGCAATTTCAACATTGACCTGCTGCTTAAGATCTCCCAATCGGCGGCGGAAACCGGCTTGTCGGAGTTTCTCCCAGCATTGGCCTTCAAACTGACGATCTCGAATAATGCACCGGCTGGCTTCACGCTGGACCACAGCCCAGCGAGCACTGCTGCCGGAAACTGGCGTACCCAGATAATCGAAAATCACTTCGGCCGTCAGCGAATCGTTTCTCCAGCGATTCATCGGCGGAGAAGTAATTCGCAGGATAGGAGAAGGAGTCGTGCGAATCTCTTCAAGCTGCAGCTCCTTCGGCAGATCCAGTCGAGGCAGCGAAGGAATGTCCAGCAGTCGATCCACGAAGTCGTGCTGATCGGCTTCCGGAATATGCAATGCTCCACCGGTGGCCAGCATTCTCATCCATTCCGGCGCACCGAAATCGCGCAGAAGACCGATGGAATCACTGCTGACAACAAATCCTCCGGGAACAACCAGAGGCACATCCGCCAGTTCCATGACTTCTTCGCCACGAATCAGCAGGCCCGCAACTTTCCAGCCTTCCGATTCCGTGTCACGACGAACTCGAATGGTCAATTCCCAGGGATCAAGTTCATCCCAGCTCAGCAGTTGCTCGCCCGCTTCGTCGCTGCCCAGAATTCTGAGACGACGGCTGCGACACATGTCCGGCAGAACCAGTTGTCCCAATTCGAACGGAACATAAAACCGATGCGCGGAAGTGCGCAGTTCGGCCTGTTGAGTCGTCCAGTTGTTACGTTCCGGGATCGCTCCTGCCAGGTACGACAGGAACGTGCGGTCGTCTTCGTGTTCGATATGATCAAGTTCGCCCGGGCGAACTTTGAGTGGCTTAATTTTTCCCCACTGCCCGCCAGCTCGACGCTGTCGCTGTGAGGCCTGAATCACCAGTTTGCCCGCTTCTTTGCTGGCTTCGAGGTCCACTTCGTAAAAGATCTGACGTTCTTCAGGATCGGACTTGGTGCGTCCGTCCGGAGACACATCCATGTTGTCCTTCAACTCAACCAGCCGCGCTTCCCATGGTCGCAGAGTGCGCTGAACCGGAGCCGTCTTCACCTTCGGCTTACCACGTGGAGTTCGCGCGTCGCCGTCGGGATCAACACCACCCGGCTCAATATCATCCATCGTAATGGGCTGATAGGCGTTCGGCGCCACGAACGGCGCAATCCGCCCCGGTCGCAAAGTGGAACTGATGTATCCACCGCTGTCAGCCGCGAGGATCGTGGCCCACAAATGCTTGCAGACCTTACTCTTGGCGTATTGTTCACAGGTGCAAAACATCACGACGTCGTCAGGCTGATAACGCAACTGAGTCTGAAACTCAGCACCGTCCTGCACGATTCCAAAGATGTTTTCAGGAGTCACTCGAACAAGAGTAATGCGTTCAGCCTCAATGTAGGCTGCTCCGCGATGCCTCAGGTCTGCTCGAAAACGATTCTGCAATAGCTCCGCAAGCGTCATAACTTCAGGTTCAGTCGATCAGTTTCAGGCGAAAACTTCCGAGGAAGTCTTCGGCATCAGTCAGGTGGTAAACCGCATCCCTGCGGGGTTCAGAAGATCCGCAATGAACTGCACATTCCGCGCGACACATGGGAAATGGTGGCTGGACCAGAGACGTCCCTGTCCCACCAGCCCATTTTGCGCCCTCGGCGCAGCGGATCGGGAAGGGTAATCGAAAGGTGGGTCTCTTGACCAGAACAGCCTGGCGAATTCGCAGAGACTGTAGGAATTCAGCGATACCTGAGAACCCCTACGGAGAGAATGTCGGACGTTGATTGTGTCGGCAGCCCTCACCCGCAAGAATACAGCGTTTGTTTGAACGATTCGCCGTACGGTGTAATTGAGGCCCGGGTGCTCGCGGGAACTACTAAAAGGGAAAGCCTTGATCCCGGGCGCGCCCAGAATATTTCGGGAAATGCCGTCCGGGGGGATGAATGGCTGATCGCCAGATCAACCCTCAAGGATTTTTCTTTGTACGGTAGAACCTGAGGCGAGGTGTTCGCGGAATCCACCGTTCGGACACACTGCCAAAAAAATCATGTCCGGGTATCGAAAGTCGAGTGTCCCAGATCAGCCGGGAGGCCCGCCCTTCAGGTCGCTGTCTATCCTAAAAGTTCCGTCTTCAACCTCATCCTGATCTTGCACCTTGATCTTAATCTTCATCCATCGTCTTCACTCCACAAGATTTGTCCCGAGGCATAGCTGTGTCCGCTGCTCCAGTTCAGGTTAAACAAATCGACCACATCACGCTCGTGGTTCGAGATGTCGAAGCCAGTCGGCAGTTCTACGTGGGACTGCTGGGGATGCAGGAAGTGCCACGACCAGCGTTCAGTTTCGACGGAGCGTGGTTCCAGGCCGGAAGCACTCTTATTCATCTGATCAAAGAGCATGATAAAAGCGGGCCGGCTGGATATCCTGTCGAAGTTCTTGTCCGATCCAGTCGTAACCACCATTTTGCGTTCCATGTCGAAGATGCTCGGGCATCGGCTGAGAAACTCAAGTCTCTTGGCATTCCTCTTCTGGACGATGCCAAGCTTCGCCCGGATGGAGCCGTGCAGGTGTTTCTGACCGACCCGGATTGCCATGTTGTGGAATTGTCCAGCGGTCCGTAAAACCACACGTTCAGATAGAAATCTCAAGCCGGGTCGATCAATCTTTGTTCCCTCCAGAAAACTGACCTTGTCTCGGAGCCTTGTTCATGGCAAAAGAGCTGATAATTACGATGGCTGCCGCGAACCGCGCCGGGATTCTGGCGGCGGTGACCAAAGCCATGTCTGAACTTGGCGGCGATCTGCGTGAGGCAAGTCAGACTGTGGTTCGCGGTTTCTTCACGATGATCTTCTCGGCTGAGTTCCCCGACTCAATGGATCAGTCCGTCGTGAGGGATCACTTACAGGATGCGTGCCGACCATTCGGGATCGATCTGGCAATTCGCGATGCATCCGTCCAACTGTCGGCCCACAATGCGGCTCATGCGAGGACTCGTTCGTTTCGACTGCGCGTCGGTGGTCGAAATCAGCCTGGTGCCTTGCGTCGACTGAGTCAAATGATGTCCATGAAGGGCATCGATATTACCGGGATGCATGCCGTTCGAACCGAAGAGGGACGAGCTTTTGAGATGGTTCTCAAGCTGGCAGTTCCTCAGGATTACACGGTGGAGAATCTTCTCAAAGAACTCGAAAACACCGGTCAGGAGTTCGAGATCACCGCCGATCTGCGAGAGTTCGGAGAATAACCTCGCCCCGACAGACGCCGGTCGATCGACTGTTCAATTTGCTCACACATTGATTTTGCCTTCTGAATTCTTTCATCTGAATTCTTTCCCCACCTCACTGATACGCTCACAGATAATCTATGAATCTCCACCTTCGCCACCTGCTGGTCAGTCTGAGCATTCTGGCATTTTTTTCTTCCGGATCGGTGTCCGCACAGGTCCCGACACTCAAGGATATCCCTGCCCCGGATCCTGAGCTGGAGAAGGCGACCTTTAAAGTCCCGGAAGGCTTTGAAGTGAATCTGTTCGCGTCCGATCCGACGATCGCGAAACCGATTCAGATGAACTTTGACGAAGACGGTCGCCTGTGGATCGCCAGTTCAGAAGTTTATCCTCAGATCGTTCCTGGGGCGCCGGCGACCGATCGAGTTGTTGTTGTGGAAGACCTTGATCATGATGGCGTGGCCGATAAGACTCATGTCTTTGCCGAAGGACTTTTGATTCCCACCGGTATCGCCCCTGGCGATGGTGGCGCGTGGGTTGCGAACAGCACCGAGCTGCTGCATTTCAAGGATCTCGACGGAGACCTGAAGGCCGATTCAAAGAAGGTCGTGCTGTCCGGCTTCGGCACCGAGGACACTCACCACATTCTGCATACGCTCCGCTGGGGCTATGACGGATTTCTGTACTTCAATCAGTCGATCTACATTCACAGTCATGTTGAAACTCCGTGGGGCGTGCGTCGATTGAACGCCGGTGGTATCTGGCAGTTCCGCCCAGAAACGCTCGAACTGGGCGTGTTCATGCGAGGACTCGTGAATACCTGGGGACACCATTACGATCGCTACGGTCAGTCGTTTGCCACTGACGGTGCCGGTGGCGAGGGAATCAATTATGTGATTCCCGGGGCCTGCTACTTCACTGCGGCCGATGCAGAACGACTGGTCAAAGGTCTGAATCCCGGCAGCCCGAAACATTGCGGACTGGAACTGATCGAAACACCGATGCTGCCGCCGGACTGGCAGGGTTGTGCAATCACGAACGACTTCCGTGGCCACCGCGTCGTGCGATTTGCTCTGACAGAAGAAAACTCCGGCTATGTTTCTCGCGAACAGCAGGAAGTCATCTGGTCGGATCACGTCGCGTTTCGTCCAATCGACGTCAAGGTGGGACCTGACGGAGCGATTTATGTCGCCGATTGGTACAATCCGATCATTCAACAC
>JBIIIF010000474.1:0-2641 GCA_044235005.1 Planctomycetaceae bacterium
CTCTGTTTTTGTTGCATCGAACTCTGATTACGGGGTGCACATTCTCAATCTAGAAGACGAATCACAGTCATTCGTTTCACCTGCGACAGATCAAAGTTGTCCGATGACCTACGTTTTCTCTGACAATGAAACGATCGAGATATTTAGATCGGATGGCACGTCATTATGTGTTCATGTCGCCAACGGACAGGTGTTGGGCTCGTCGGTGTTGGATATTGCATCGAAGTCAATTCGAGGCGTGGAGATCTTTGAAAAGCAAACGTATCCACTTTTTTGTACCGATTCCACTCGCCTTTGGGCTGGGTCGTTGAAGGACGATCTGCTGAGAATAGGGAGACCAGAATTGAGTGATGCGGCGATTTTGGAAACGAGAATTACCGTTGGTGCTATGGCTACAGGTGTTTCCAGAATGGAAGTTTCACGGGACAAACGTTGGGTGGGAATCAACATTACAACAGCACGAGAATCGGTTGAGCATTTGCGTAATGTTGATTACGGCGGAACAAGTCGTTTCGAGCGAATTGACCTGCTGACAGGCCGTATCGTCGAGAGAGTCTTCATCTCCACGGGGATAGACGATCCGCTGGTTAAGAAGTTCGCGAACGATGGTGTCCCTACTGTTGATGTCGCATCACTTCGCAAAGTTCGCACGTTGGGAGCTTGCCTCAATGCTCAGGGCGATGGGATTGTCTATGCGATTCCCATCCTCAATGATGATGCCGAATAAATCAAAGGGGATGGATATGGAAATAAGACATTCATATTCTTTTGCACCGGATTTGTTTTTATGAGGGTTGGAAATGCGTAGCACTCGCAATCAATGCGACCTCATTCGGAATACGGACTATCATCCACAGGATGGATACAACTGTTTCGTGCAGCTCCCGCAGTCGTATCAGGCTCACAGGCAAAAAAGGTGTCAGGAACCGTTTTTTGCAGGCAAAAAAGGTGTCAGGAACCGTTTTTTGGAATTCGTGGCCTTCCTTGGGGGCGAGTGGTGATTTCGAGGCCCAGTTTCTTCGTGGCGGTAGTGGTCCACGGTTCGTCTCCGAACGGCGAGCCGCGATTGACGCTGCGGCGGAGTGCTGTGAGTTCTGCATCGGTCTGAGAAGAATTGACATTTTCCAACCAGCCGGCTGATCGCCGCAGCGGCCATGCCGACAGCAGGGCTTTTTCGTCCGCCGTGCCGGAATACCACCGATGCAGACTGCTCCAACGCCAGTCCTCAGCTCGCTTCACCAGATTGGCTCGCAGAGCATTGCGTTCCACATACCGGCAGACAGTATGGAAATGGGCATCGTCCTGAACCGGAAACGATTTGAATCGCCCTTGGTAGAGATGACCAGACCCCGTCGACTTGCGATGAGCATGCCAACGCTGGGTGTGTGTCAGCGTCAGCCAGCCCACAAACCGTGACAGCTCATTATCTTCCCGAGGCCACACGACGAGGTGCCAGTGATTTCCCATGACGCAATAGGACATAAGCCGAGTGCCGGTGCGAGCCACCGCTTCCTCAAGCACAGTCTCGAACGCGATGAAATCTTCGTCCTTCGTAAAGATCGGCATCCGCGCGTTCGCACGGTTCAGCACATGATAAATCCAACCCCCTGGGGTTGATCGTTTCGGTCTTCCCATAACGTAAGGTTACCCAAAATCCTCTCCATCGTCAATAAACGGTTCCTGACACCTTTTTTTGCCCCTGGGGTTGATCGTTTCGGTCTTCCCATAACGTAAGGTTACCCAAAATCCTTTCCATCGTCAATAAACGGTTCCTGACACCTTTTTGTGCCCCGCCTTTTTGTGCCCCGATATCAGCCTCGATATCAACGTGGATGCACCGCTTTTTGCCTTTGGCGCATAAAAAAACCCGGTGCCGAATTTTCTTCGCCACCGGGGTTTAACTGGACGATCGGGCTTTCGATTGAAGTCTCGATCACCCGGCAAGATTCGAACTACTACCATCACAAGATGCGAGTTCTGAGGCCGCCTCGAGTGCAATCCACACACGAACACAGCGACAGCAACCGAGGAGGTGCTCATGAACCTCCTCAGGCAGGTCATTCGTCAAATCACTGGACCAAAAGGAGAGCACCTGCTCCAGGACTGGAGCGCATGCTTCCCGGGATCCACAGATTTTTGAAATCATCTTTTGCTGATTCATCGCGCTTCATCACCTAAAACTTCACGCAGCCGACGGAGTGCTTTATGCTTCCTGCGACTCACGGACTGGCGCGAAACATGGAGGCAACTTGCAATCTCCGCACCTTCGTAACCGGAACGCATCATCTCAATCACCAACCGTTCATCCGAAGGAAGATCATTGATCTGCTTTCTCAAGTCCAGTATGAGATCTGTGTCCGGAAGACAATCTGCCGGATCACACTCCAACTGTACCTCTCCGGCGGTTTTCCGCTGTAATCGCTTTCGGAGCTTTCCGAAAACTTTTTCAGCCGCGCGGCCAACCGCCTGATGAACAAGATCCTCTTCAGACAGCCCTGCCGGTACGGCAGGAGGAGTATCTGAAGAGTCATTGAGACGAATCCACGTTTCCTGATACAAATCTTCAGCATCGAAGACAGGGGACAGATGTTTGTTTTTCTTATAGTGGTAGTGAATTAACTTCTGAATACGAGAATCGTCG
>JBIIIF010000475.1:0-2637 GCA_044235005.1 Planctomycetaceae bacterium
AGGATGATGGTGGAAACCAGATTCGTCGCTACATTCGGACGTTGCAGGGTGGTGAAGAGCCTGTTCAACGAGGTCACCATTTTGCTCTGATCGACGAAGCCGACAGTATTCTGATCGATGAAGCTCGAACGCCACTGATCATCGGGTTGACTCAGCCAAATGATCCCTCCACCGTAAACCTGTTCCGCTGGAGCAACCGTGCGACTTTCCAGCTTGAGCCTCGCACCGACTATATGTATGAACCGGAGCGTCGCACCGCCTGGCTGACGGACACCGGCTGTCGCAAAGTCGTGCTGATGTCCAAACCGTCGCTGCTCAGTTCCATGGATACCGAACGCATCTACAGTCAGGTCGAAAAAGCTCTGACGGCCAAACACGCTTTCGAACGGGACCGCGACTATGTGATCGTTGAAAACAAGATCGTGATCGTGGACGAAGGCACTGGCCGAGTCATGGACGGCCGCAAATGGCAGGACGGGCTTCATCAGGCGATCGAGGCCAAAGAACTGGTCCCGATCACAGCGGCAACCGGCGAGGCCGCTCGCATCACGGTCCAAAGTTTCTTCCGTCAATACACTCATCTTGCGGGGATGACCGGCACCGGAATTCTTGCACGCGGTGAACTACGAAAAACTTATCGCCTGAAGGTGACGAAAATCCCGACGAACAAGAAGTGCATTCGCAAAGGCCTGCCCTACCGTCTCTTCAAAACTCAGGAAGCAAAACGCGATGCAATCGTGAACGAAATTCAGGCCTTGATCAAAGCCGGTCGCTCGATTCTTGTCGGAACTCCTTCGGTCGATGCTTCCGAAGCTCTCGGCCTGCTCCTGAAGGACAAGCGAATCCCACACCAGATCCTGAATGCCAAATACCATGAACAGGAAGCCGAGATTGTGTCGGCCGCCGGTGGACCCGGTAACGTAACAATTGCCACGAATATGGCCGGCCGCGGGACCGACATTATTCTGGACGATGAAGTTCGCCAGGCCGGCGGTCTGCACGTGATCGCGACCGAGATGCACAGCTCCAAACGTATCGATCGACAGCTCGTCGGGCGATCCGCACGCCAGGGCGATCCCGGCAGCTATCAATTCTTTCTGTCTCTCGAAGATGAACTCCTGCGTTGTCGCGAACCCAAAGAAATCCAGCGCAAACAACGCATGGCGATGGCGAATCGCGAAGGCGAACTTGGCCGATCCTGGCTGCGTTACTTTCAGCGTGTCCAAAGGTTCCTCGAGAAAACTCACCGCAAGCAGCGCAAGCATCTGCTGAAACAGGAACGCCATCGCCTGGAACAGTACGAGAACATGGGGCTCGATCCGTATCTCGAGCTGACCGAATCATAACCTGGGTGATCGCGATCTGCGGAACCATGGGCAGCGGGAAATTCACTGTTCAGGTCTGCCGGTCAACTTCTTCACTTCAGGCGTGCGTGGATGTTCTGCCGGGCATCTGCGGCGTTGACAATCGGGCTGTTGCCGGACAGCAGATGTCGGATCGAATTCACTTTCATCCGCTCAACCAGTCGCAAGCATGAGTTTTATATCTTCGCACTTCAGGATGCTGGCTTTCGCGACATCACGGTGCAGACGATTCGCCTGGAACTGCCGTTTCTGTTAATCTCTGCGATCAAGTAAATGAATAGGACAGAAATGATATGACCTATAAGTCCTATACGACAAATATGACCTATCACCTATGATCTACACACATACTTCTTCGCAACCTTGGCCGCGACAGCACCAGTGGTGTAATAGCCGATTGAAATTTGCCCCACCTGTGTCAGCAGGTCATACGACTCCCAGCGGTTCCAGCCGTAATCAGCTTCAAGCCATAAAATGAGCTTCGCATAGCTCTCTACGATGGCTCTTTCAAGCGGCAATGCAACCGCAACCGCCATCAATTCTGTTGGCGATTCAATTCGTGGTGATGGCAAATTCGCTCCCGGGATCAAATCAACACGGATCGTCGTTCGCGCCGGCATTTCCAGAGCTGTCGCTGACAACTCTCCATGCCCCTGAGCGGCATGAGCATCACCCAGATAGAGATAACCGCCCGGTACGAAGACGGGCAGATACACAGTGTTGCCTGGACAGACTTCGATCAGGTCCAGATTACCTCCGTGGTTTCCGGCTGGGCCTGTCGAGGGAACTCCCCAGTCCGGTGCAGTTCCCAGGCATCCAAGCATCGGAGCGTAAGGAATCGATACTTTATCGCTCCATTCGATGACTCCATTGCGAATCGGACAGATACGAGTCCCCGGCGGACAGTCGGGACCGAGCCATTCCGTCAGCATTCGGGGAGCACCGGTGTATGTGGCACACTGCCCGATCAACGGTTCGATCGATTCGATATGCACCGCCAGAGCATCCCCCGGTTTGGCTCCACGGACCACGATCGGTCCATTGACCGGATTGCTCCACGGCATCGCTTTCTTGTCGCGTCGATCTTCGGGCTTTCGCAATTGTCCCGAAAGAGCGTCTTCTGAATCGACAACCAGTCGAGCCCCTGAATCAATCTCTGCTCGAGGCGTTGCGTGGCGACTGAACTCATACTGCAATGGAAGCGGGCTGAGCGGATTCATGAGAGTCTTCTATTCTGACGTGCTTAAAAATCAAAGACGGGGCGGTGCGAGGG
>JBIIIF010000476.1:0-2625 GCA_044235005.1 Planctomycetaceae bacterium
CCTCGATCTTGTGTAACGATCGCCCGCTGGAAGAACTGTTCACTTCTGAGTACGTTTGGCGTAACAAGGAACTGGCGAGTTTTCACGGTCAGGAGTGGTCGGGAACAGACGAATGGGCTCAATTGACGACGTCAGAAAAACCGGTCGCTGGAATTCTGACGTTGTCGGCCGTCCTCGCGACGAATGCCTATCCGTCGCGCACCAGCCCCGTGCTTCGTGGACGCTGGATTCTTGATCGAATTCTCGGCCAGCCTGTGTTGCCCGCACCCGCGGATGTGCCTGCCTTCGAACAAACTGAAGCCGGGCATCCGGGCCTGACGTTGCGACAGCAACTGGAGCAGCATCGAAAGAATCCAAACTGTCGAGCCTGTCATCAGCTGATGGACCCTCTGGGGTTTGCTCTCGAGCAGTTTGATTCGGTGGGGCGATTTCGACACGCAGACAAGGACCAGCCGATTGATGTGGCCGCAGTCCTGCCTGATGGGACAGAAATCTCTGGTGTTGCCGGATTGCGACAGGCGTTGCTGGCCCGGCGTCGCCAGTGGCTGTTCCATCTGGCACGAAAACTCACGGGTTTTGCAATCGGCCGCGAAATCTCTGCGGGCGAGCATTGCCTGCTCGAAGAAATCGTCAACCGCACAGAAGCATCGGGCGGTACCAGTCGGGCGCTGATCCATAGCATCCTGCAGAGCGAACTGTTTCAACAGAGACGATAGAGCATCGTCAACGGTCGTTTGAGGAGTTGAGCTGAAGCGGACGAGACGTCCGCGCTCCCGAAACACCAGCGGACGAGACGTCCGCGCTCCCGGAGCGTGGGCGTCTCGCCCGCTGACCACTTAACAATTCGTCACTGAAAAAGCACGAGGCAGGCTCATGCACACGATTACGCGTAAAGCCTGAAACCCTCTTAGCTCGAAAGACTCGTGGCCTCGTCCATAACTCAGCAACGCGACTGCCGTCCCCGCAACCCTGCGTCTGTTCCTTTCACAAGGCACCAATGACTCATTCTCGCCGACAATTCCTTCGTGGTTCCGGACTGGCATTGCCCTTGCCGTGGCTTCCCTCGCTTCACACCAGCGCATTCGCCCGAGAAACCTTGCAGCCGCCGTTGCGTGCCGCCTTCCTGCATTTTCCCAACGGGGCGTGGATGTCGGACTGGACTCCAGCCGGTGGAACAGGGCCGTTACAGCTTAGTCCAACGCTGCTTCCATTAGCCCCCCACAAAGACCACGTCGCTGTCTTTTGCGGCCTCGACAAGCCGCACAGTCGTACGCTCGATGGGCATGCCCACAAGACGGCCAATTTTCTGACCGGCATGCCAGTTTCTTCGACGACTGGACGAGATTTCAGCGCGGGTGGTGTTTCAATCGATCAACGAATCGCCGCCAATCTCGCTGGCCAAACTCCTTTGCACAGCCTGGTTCTTGGAGTTGAACCAATTCAGGGAGGGATTGATCCCGCCAACGGAGTGACATTGCTCTATGGCAGTTGCATTTCATGGCAGGATCTCCATCGTCCGGTCTTGCCACAAGTCTCTCCGGAATCCGTTTTTGACCGCCTGTTCGGGCGTCAGGCTGCTGATGAACAGGATTTGCGTCGTTCGCGCAGACTATTGAACTTTGTCCTGGAGGATTCCCGACGGATCAGTCGCCGCCTCGGACGCGATGACAAGTTGAAACTGGATGAGTACCTTGATGCTGTGGATACGATGGAATCTCGAGTGCGTTTCCTCGACAAGCATCCCAAGCATCCGACACTTCAGCTATTGGCCTCCGGTTCGGTTCAGCGTCCCACAACGCCACAGAATTTTGGGCAACACCTTTCGGTTATGCTCGATCTGCTGGTGTTGGCGTTCCGTTGTGATGCAGTCCGATCCGCATCGGTGATGATGGCGAACGATACTTCTCAGCAGGTGTTTCCAATGGAATCCGGTTTTACGGAACCACACCATACCGTTTCGCACCACCAGTCCAATCCGGCAAAGATCCGTCAGTACCAGTGGATTAATCGCTGGTACGTGCAGCAATTTGCGGATCTGCTTCATCGCTTGCGACAAATTTCTGAAGGAGATGGAACGTTGTTGGATCATTGCCTGCTGGCATTCGGATCAGGAATGTCGGATGGCAACCAGCACGATCCCGATGATCTGCCGATCGTTCTGGCAGGCGGGAAGAAGAGTGGAGTTCCAGGAGGAACACAGACATTCTTTGCTGACCAGACAAAGCCACTCTGCAACCTGTATCTTTCGATACTTAATCGGATGCAGGTCAACGACTCGACGTTTGGAGACAGTACGGGGGCGTTGTTCTGAACATGCAGCACAGTCTTGCCACATAGACCTGGGGGCTTATCACATCAGCCGTTGGTCGCTATTGCTTTGTCAGGGATGAATTGAGGAGTGGTCAGCGGGCGAGACGCCCGCGCTCCCGGAGCGCGGACGTCTCGTCCGCTTCTATTCAACTCCTCAAAAGACAGTTGACGGAGCACTAGCTCCGGTTGAATTTGCGGCATGAACCGGACGCTATTCCGTTCCGGCTGGAAGCATGAACCCCATATCCTGGGCCTGACGAAGCTCGACCAGGATCCGCGACTAAAACCAACAGCACAGTCCATGGGACCGTTGGC
>JBIIIF010000266.1:0-9417 GCA_044235005.1 Planctomycetaceae bacterium
ATCCGGCGCGATAACTCCGCACCGCGTGTCCGATCGTAATCCGAAAACTGATGATGGAGCTGAATAGCCCCGGACTGATCGAGCGAAACGCGATTGTCCGGATCCGGCAGATCTTCAACGATTCCAACCAGTGGCAGCATGCGCGAACGCAGAAAATTCAGCATCCAGTGCGGGACCCACTTCATCCCGGTTTTGGCCATCATCCACGGCCCGGGGGCGGGCAGTGATTGAACAATCCCCATTTTTTCCGGCAGATCCCGAGTGCCAAAATAATAGTCGGAAGAACCAATCTGCTTGATAAACGTCTCCGTTGCGCCGGTCGACTTCAAAAAGAGACCAATTGAGATTGGCGAATAGTGCATCATGTAGTTTCGGCCAATCATGGGATGGTCAAAACCCGACTTCAGCAACAAAGCCGCCGATCCGATCGCGCCGGCGGAGAGTACATAACGTTTGGCGGTGTAACGAACTCGCGATCCGGTGACTCGATCTTTCAGCCAGAGACCGTTGAGCCGACCGCCGCCGCCTCGCTCCAACTGATCTGCTTCGCATTGAGTTTTCAAAGTCAAAGAATCGCCGCGATCAATACTCTCGCGGACTAACTGGCCTGAGGAACGTCGCGCGCCCGTCGGGCAGACGAATCCAGCACAGTTATCGCAACGCAGGCATTTCGACGCTTCGATTGCCAGCGGTAATCGATAAGGATTCAGGCCCGCGTTCCAGGCTGAGCGGGCCAGCTTTTCATTGATCGGAGCAAGGGGAATTCCGCTTCTTCCATTCAACGACGGAGGTTTCTCAGCAGCCGACGATTCCTGGCCATTACGACTCTGATTTGAGACAGATGCGGATGCAGGCCATGATCCCGGACTTCGAGGATCTCGAACATCCGTCACGTGATAAAGACGTTCGGCCGCAGCTAGGAAAGGTGCAAACGAATCAAACGACAGCGGCCAGTCGTGGATCTCACGAGGTATACGCTGTGAGTAGTAACGACCGGGAGAGAAGTCGGCGAGATGCGGACGCAGCAGCGCTCCTCCGTAAACTGACGTGCCGCCACCCAAAATACCGCCCATATATAATCGGGCAGTGTTCTCATTCAGTGTGATAGATCGATCATCATAAGGCTGTTTCTTAATCAGCGTGGAATGCTCGTTATGAAGTCCGTTGGCCGAAGAGAAATTCCTGTCGTCCGCGGAAGGCGTTAATCCACCACGCTCCACAAGCAGCACGTTCTTACCAGAGGCGGCGCAGGCTGATGCCAGCGTTCCCCCTCCCGCGCCGCTGCCTATCACGATGATGTCGAAATCCGCATCCATGGGCGGACTCTGGACGCCAATTGAGAACTTCCGGTTAAGCGTTTGTTAATGATTCGCGAAGCTTGTCCCTACACAAAATTTAAACATTTCCTGCGCTTATTCTTAATCCTCCTCATCCAAAACTCCTTAACAGTGGCCTTAACAAACCGGCTTAGCGACTTTAATAGAATTGGCAGCCTCTGATGGAATCAGCGGTCATTCAGCGTCAGTATGACGATGTCATTGCAAATCAGTACGATCAGGATCCCCAGAACACCACCGGAAAATCTCTCGAATGTGCGCTGGATCATCTGGAAGCAAAAGGAATCCTGTCTGAGATACTTCCCGCCATGCGAGTTCTCGATGTGGGAATGGGAACCGGGATGTTTCTCCAAAAGCTCCGATCCCGATCACCCCGCACAATTGAACCCTGGGGAATTGATATCTCGGAGAAGATGGCCAACATCGCCATGCAGAAACTGCCCGATCTGGTGTGTGCCATTGATGACGGTGCCAATCTCGACCGCCACTTCAATGACGAAAAATTCGATCTTGTTGCCACACATTTCGTGACTGGCTTTGTTCCGATTGAGCATATCGCTCCGCGGATTTTCGAGAAGCTGGAGGCCGGTGGAGTCTGGTCATTCGTTGGAGGCACGACGGCTGGCTATACCGAGTTGCGGCGTCGGGCCGGTCATCCCTTACTGAAGTTGTTCTTTGGAAAAGGTGAACCTGACCTGCAGGGTCTGATCTGTCCAGCCAGTGAACCAGGAATCGTCGAAGTCCTGAAGCAGAACGGGTTCGAGATCCTGATGTCGGAGACTTTTGCGCCGGAGTTGAAGTTTCCGGACTTCAGCTCATTCATGGAATACGGATATCACGGCGGCTGGCTAACTCCATTCATCGAAGAACTCGGACTTCACAAAGCCAAACGCTGGCAACAGGCGGTTCTGAATCGACTCGTCTTCCCTGTTGTGGATCACCACAGCATCGTTCTCGCCGTCGCTCGTCGACCTGCTTGATTTTTCCGGGAGTTCCGCGATGCGGATTGCTATTGTGTCCGAAGTGTTTCTTCCAAAGGTCGACGGCGTTGTAGGGCGTACGGTCAACCTTATTCAGCAGTTGCTGGCCAACGGGGACGAGGTGATCGTTGTCTGCCCGAAAGTTGCGGAGTACCGCAATTCTCCGGTACCGTTGATTGAGTTTCCGAGTTTCCCGTGTGCCAGTTATCCCGAATACGCGATTGGTCGTCCTGACCCGCGGCTGATTCAGGAGTTGAAGGCGTTTCGTCCTGATGTGATTCATTTTCTGAATCCGTTCGCCTTCGGGTTTCAATGTTACGACCTGCTATGTCGCAGCGATCTGCAGCTTCCCGTGTTGTTCTCGTTTCATACGCTTTATGGCGAGTTCGTCAAGCAGTATCCCGGGCTTGGAATGTTGTCACGATTGTTGTGGGGGCTGATGAAAAGCTATCACAACACTGCCGATCGAAATCTCACCGTTTCCCATTTCATGGCGGACGATCTTCGCAAACGAGGATTCGAACGAGTCGCTCTGTGGCCTCCGGCGGTCGACAGCGATCTGTACAATCCGAAACGAAAATCTGCGGCTATGCGAAGTCGGCTGAGCGGCAATCATCCCGAATCACCATTGCTGTTGACCGTCTCCCGACTCGCTTCGGAAAAGAACGTGAGCTTCCTGACTGAAGTTCTGGAACGAGTTCCCGAAGCGACTCTGGCCATCGTTGGCGGAGGCCCTCAGCGCGATGAACTGGTTCGACGATTTTCACGCTACAAGGCGCACTTCGTGGGTTATCTTCGAGGGGAAGAATTAGCCGCCGCCTATGCCTCGGCCGACGCTTTTGTCTACGCCTCCGAAACAGAGACCATGGGCAACGTAGTCCTCGAAGCAATGGCTTGCGGGCTGCCGGTGATTGCCGCCAGGGCCGCAGGGGTGACCAGCCTCGTTCAGCATGGCTCCGATGGTTTTCTCTTTACTCCCCGCAATGCAACAGAAGCCAGCCTGTACGTTCGGGAGATTATCGAGTCCGTCGACCGACAGGAAGAAATGTCTGCCGCAGCTTTGGCATCGGTTCGAACGAGAACCTGGCAGAATTCGAGCAATGAGGTTCGTTCGCAGTATCAGCAGGTGATTCGCGAGTTTCAGCTTAAGTCACCAGCTCAGGTTGCAAATCGTCGCCCCGGAATGTCGGCCACGATTCTGACAAAGATCCTTGTCCGGCTATTTCAGCTATTGGCACCCAACAAAAAGAACTCTGTTTCTGTGAGGGAGACTTCTCCCCTCGGTCAGCCTACCAGTGCAGGTCTTTAAGAAGATTTCTGAACACAGAATTCATCACAAATGAATTCTAAACGCGCAACAAGATTAACGTTTGGGTTCGATACTTAGCCGCAGTGGATGACATCCAGTGAGGTGGCTTGAGTTTGACTCGTGTCGCAGGAAGAGAAAGTGATTCAGAATCTGACGTCAAAGCAGGGAGGACTCTATGAAGACTAGTCGACGGCAGGCCGCCATCAATCAGATGGTCCATTGGGACCGGGAGATTACGTTTCTGATGAACAAGACGCTGCGATGGCGAACAGTGTCACCGTTCTTTCGAGTCATCAGTAATCTGGGGAACGGAAAATTCTGGTATGCATTAATGGTGATCCTGCCATTAATTCACGGTCAGTACGGAATCAAAGCCGCATTGCATATGGGGCTGACCGCACTTGTTACGCTGCTGGTCTATAAGTCGGTCAAGGGCGTCACACAGCGCCCCCGACCAGGCTCTGTTTACGATGCGATCATGCAGGGAACCGCCGCGCTGGATGAGTACAGCTTTCCGTCAGGCCACACAATGCATGCGGTTTCGTTCTCTGTCATTGCAATCGCCTGGTTCCCGGCCCTTCTCCCGCTGCTGCTGAGCTTTACGATTCTTGTCGCAATCTCCCGCGTTGTGCTGGGGCTCCATTATCCAACGGATGTTGTCCTGGGAGCCCTGTTTGGCATGCTGATTGGTCAACTAAGTCTGCTGATCGTGGGATAGAAGTCATTCGATGCTGCTTGCTGTAAGTGACGGACCGATTCGAAACGCAGCTCTTGCGGAGACGAACAACTTGGTCATGCACGCCGAACAGTCTCACCATGATGGTCTACTGTTTTCTGCATCCGCGTATGCCTCCGCTCAGCCAAACACCGCTGCTGGTCGCGGGGCAGTCTTCAGACTCGGACTGCAATCCATGCTGGGCGTGTTCCTTGCGCCACTTGGTGGAATGGCGGCAAACTTTCACCGAACACTTTCCTGCCCGGCTCGCATGGAACATGGACTGATCATCATTCTGCCGGGCATCGAAGGCTGCAGTTCCATCAACGACAGCATTGCCCGCGGCCTGGTGGCCGGCCAGTTGTCCCACGCAATTCAGATCATTGACTGGCGACGTTTTCGTCCATGGAACCCGCTGCATCTGGCCATGCAGCGACACAATCGTACTCAGGCCCGGGTCGTTGCCGAGCTGATCGTCAGCTACCAACGCAACTTCCCGGGCCAACCGGTTCACCTGATCGGTCACTCGGCCGGCGCAGGGATGGCGCTGTTTGTTCTTGAGCAACTTCAGGACGACCAGGCGGTGACTTCGGTTACGCTTTTGTCGGCGGCTGTTTCACGGAAATTCGATGTGGGTCGGCTGCTGAATCGCACAAAGGCGGGCATCTGGAACTTTTATTCTGCGCTGGATTTACCCACTGTCGGAATCGGCACCATGCTCTTCGGAACCATGGACCGGCGCCACACCGTCTCGGCTGGTGCACTGGGGTTCGTGACCAGAAATTGCGATTCAATATCGCCTGAGATTCCGCAGGAGCATAGGCCGAGGCTGAATCAGGTTCCGTACCAGAAAAGCATGGCCAGGTCGTGGAATTTCGGTGGTCATTTCGGTTCCACAAATGCAGTCTTTGTCCGGGAGAATATTGCTCCCATTTGCCGACAACGCTGAACTCTTCACTTCGCAGGGATGTGAGATCATGATGAGTTTCTCAGAAAATCTGCTCGTCGACGAAACTCCTGACTCCATCATTCAGCAGTCAGCCGGATTCAAGGACAACGGATTCTGGTCGCCCGATCGAACGGTGAATCTGAAGCCGCCGGAATCATCAGAACAGCCGAAGATCACTCGAGTGCGTTCACTCTTTCTGAGCGATCTTCATCTTGGCTTCAGGCACTCACGGGTTCAGTCGCTACTGGAGTTTCTCAATCGACATGAGCCTGAGAATCTTTATCTCGTCGGCGACTTCATCGACGGATGGTGTCTGCAGAGTCGCTGGCATTGGCAGGCCGAGTGTAACCTGATCGTTGCTCGACTTATGGATCTGGCGAAAACCGGAACACGGATTCGACTGGCCATTGGTAATCATGACAATTTTCTGCGAGGTCCGATGATGCTGCGATTTATTGAGCAGTGCGGGATGGTGGAAGTCGCGGAAGAGTTCCATCACCGGACAGCCGATGGTCGACGGTTCCTCATTCTGCACGGCGACCAGTTTGATCATTATGAACAAGCGTCCTCATTCACGGTTGGATTCCTGAGTTTGTTTTACGAAGGGATGCTGCGAGCAAACTCAATCTGGAGCCGAGTCACGTCCGCAGCGTTGCATGGAAACGGTTCCTTCGTGGGACGATTGAAGCGTCGATTGAAGTCCATTGGAAGACACGTTGGCCATTTTCGCAATCAGATCGTCCGTCATGCTCGTCATCGAGGAGTTGACGGAGTGATCTGCGGCCACATCCACGCCCCTCAGCACATCGAGATCGACGGCGTCACCTACTGCAACGCCGGCGACTGGGTCGAAAACTGCACGGCTTTGATAGAGGATCACGACGGTGAGCTCAGACTCGCGTGGCTCTGATAAAGTGCTGTCCGCGGATTCCTTCGGAGCGATTTCGGGTGTCTCATTGTTGCCGAGAATTGATGTAGGTCACCTTTGTGGCAGGTGTTACTTGTGTTGTCAGTTGGAACAGCAAACGACTGGTTGGTTTGCCCACGGGAATGTCGAGGTCTTCCGTATGGCTCAGGCTCAGGCACAGGAGAACAGGTAATGCGCAAGACTCTGACCTGGTAGCTCGGGCTACTTTCGGTGAAAGCGGTATCCGATTCCGCGGACGGTCTCGATAAGATGTTCGTACGCGCCCATCTTTCTTCTGATTGAACGAACATGTACATCGATGGTCCGCTCCAGTGTATAGATATCTTCACCGCGAGCCCCTTCTAACAACTCGGAGCGAGAGAAGGCTCGACCAGGTTGCGACATCAGCGTCCAAACCATGCGAAATTCAGTGGGCGTTAAATCAATTGTTACGTCGCCGGCTGACACGAGGTGATTTCGGCGATCCATTTCGATTCCATGAAGCGCGAGCACGTTGCATGATTCTTCCGCCTGCTCCACGCGCCGCAACAGTGCTCTGATACGATGGATCAGCGGTTGAATTCGGAAAGGTTTAGCGACATAGTCGTCAGCTCCCATGTTGAAGCCGCGAATCTCATCAGTCTCCTGACTCTTTGCGGTCAACATTAAAATCGGTATCGATTTTGTTCGCAGTTCGCTCTTGAGAACTCGGCAAATTTGCAGCCCATCAAGGCCTGGCAACATGATGTCAAGAATACACAAATCGGGGACCATAGACTGGGCCCTTAGCAATCCCTTGACGCCATCATTTTCCCAACTGACGGCGTACCCCTCTTTCTGAAGATTGTACATGACAATCTCTGCGATGGCAGATTCATCTTCGACGAGAAGGATGTTAGGTGACATGAGTGTTTAGAGATTTCAAGAACATCGGTGGGGGAAGATCTGTGGTGGGGAGTTTTGTGCCATCAAGCTTGCTCTTACGTTTCGTCGTGTGCAGCCCGGGGCGAGTTGAGCAGACAGTCGTTCAGATTGGCACCCGGGGCTGAGAGAAACGAATCGACAAAACTGTCAAACCCGAATGGTGAACTAAGATCCCCTCAGGAATTCCAGGCGACCCTACAGAGAATGTTTACACACATTTCTGAACAAATGGTTAAGAGTTTCATCGGTTCCCGACACAATACGGAGAGGCGAGCAATCGCGACTCCACCGCATCAGAAATGGTACCTTAATGTGGTGGACAGTTCGTTCAGACGGTTGCTGAGGCTCTGGGGGGACCCTGTCTCGACGTCAACCAGTCCGAAGAACCTGGTGCCGATACTCCGAGCTATTCAGGCTGATCCGGCGATCGAAGAAAATCCGGGGAACACAAGCATGATCGAAAACGTTCCGACTCTTTTCTCACAGACCAAAGGCGACTTTGCTTCTTCTGTTTTGAGGGGCAGCACTTAGCCCGCCAGGAAGTCGGATTAAGGTTGGTTATGCTCATGGGAGTGGCATGCTTCATTCTTGAAGCAGCGTGAGCTTTCCGTACTCAGAGGCTATTGCCCAACTGGTGGACGCGATTGAAGAGGGCCGACTTAGTCTAAGGCCACGCTACCGCGGCGGGCTGCAGGGAGTCTAAAGTTATTCGTGGGCAACCAGGACGGCAACACATAAACGGGGCTGAGAACAATAGGGAGGGTTCTCAGTTTCGCATAGCACCAATGCGAACCATGGCAATCCGGAATCGTGCCATAGCGTCCGATCGGATTCAGGTGGCCCGAGCGTCCGAAGGTCAGGATTCGCTTGAGGAGTTCTGGGAGTTGCTTGGCTGGATGCATTCCCGAGTGATCTGGCGTGCGGCCTTCCAGGCGTGGCGAAGCGTGAAGAGTCTGGATTCGATCTGCTCTGCAGTAAAGTACTTGCCATGGTCGCTGGCAGGCAACCCGGCCAACGCCAGAGTCAGTGGCATCAGGTCCAGGAACTCTTTGTATTTTCTCTGCAGATCGTTTGGTTCAGCCATGACTCGTCTTCTCCCGAGATCGTGACTCCGCATTACGGAGTCTCAACAAACGAAGACGGGCTTGAGGAGGTCCGCAAGCCCGTCTGATGTCCACGCTTTACAATCAACTAGCTATTGCCGGGGCGACGCCCCATGTACTGTTTGATGATCGCGTCGGCGGCACCCGTTGGCTTTGCGCTGTCAGACGTAGATGCCCCGGTGCTGCCCTTGGGAGCTTCATTTTCCTTAGCGCCGGTGAGCGAAGGATCTGGCAAAGCGACTTCGATTCCTGCAGCGGCTGAAGGGGCTGGATTTCCTGCGGCAGGGGCAACTGGCTGTCCCTGCATCGGATAGCCCATTTGTGGCGGCATCATCTGTGGATACATTTGACCGTATCCTGGCATCATCTGCTGATAGGGCATGCCACCGTACATGCCACCCGGATACCCCATGGGCTGCATCATAGGTTGCATCATTGGATTCATTATTGGCTGATACGGGTACTGCCCGGGCATCATTTGAGCCTGAGGCATTACCATCGTTTCCGCAGTGCTTACTGTGGCCGGGGCTGATGCAACTGCAGGAGCTGGCTCAGGAATACTTTGAACCGGCACCAACTGGGTTGTCTCCGGAGCTTTTGAGGTCACAGGCTCTGCAGCCGCAATTGGCGTTGTCGGCATTTCCAGCACTGTCCGGGAGTTGACCTGCGTGTCTTCATTGGTCAATGGAATCGGAGGCATCGTCTTGCTGTCCGAATCCGGCAGGTTGACACCTTGATGAATCAGCAGTTCAAAATCCAGATTTCCGATCAGGATTCTGTCGCCTGATGAGAGAACCGTTTCTTTGCGGATCCGCTCACCATTCACCAAGGTACCATTTGTGCTGCCCAAATCTCTCAGGCGCACAGAGAAGTCATCGACACTGAAAACGCAATGGTGGCGGCTGACCATGTCGCTGTTAGGGCGGAGCTGGCAATCCTGCTCCCGACCAATCAGAAACTTGCGTCGATTCAGGGGAATGACCTGGCCGGCGTGTTTACCGCCGACAACTTTCAGTTCCGCTGCGACCATAAGTGGGAAACTCCGAAGGAATGAGAAGCCCTTCCGAGAGGCTCGCGAACAAGGTATCTCGGCGCGATTAGACAGGAAGTGTTCAAGTTCGTTGAAATAAGAATGTAGCAACCCGCTTTACAACTGCCAGCATGAAAAGGCCCGGCAGGCCTGCAAAATTATC
>JBIIIF010000267.1:0-9416 GCA_044235005.1 Planctomycetaceae bacterium
GAGACTCCATCCCGCACTCACAAACCACGGCAATCCAATTTGCCGCTTGACGAATGATGTCTCGATGCAAAACTAAAGCCGAAAGGCCAACGCCGACATGCGATTGCCCTGGGGGTGAGCCAAGATCCAGCGAATCCGATCATGACTTTCGAAACTCCATCCCAATGAACCAGGTCTTTACTGACGGCATGGCCCCAGTGCATATTCCCCCAACCCCAGCCATAGGGATTGTGTTGAAAGAACAGGTGATATTCACCGTTGTAGAAGACGCAGCCATTCGGGTCATTGTTCCAGCCTCGTTGCGGCGAAAAGTGAAACTGTCCCCGCAGCGGCTCGCGATACAGGGCATCGGCATCTTTGAGCTGATCGCTTATCTCCATACGGCTCAGCGCCGTGGAACCATCGGCAAGTTTGTCAACACGAAGCGTCAGCCGTTTGCCTTGCCAGGCGGAGAGATCCATCGTTGCCCACCAATCCGGATCGGCGTCAGCCAGTTCAACATCGTTTCTTACGATGACCTGACCATCAACAAGAAGCGTCAACAGTCGCTTTGAAGCCCCATTTTTCACGGGAATGTGCAGGTAACGCGAAGTTGCGATGAACGTGCGTTCCGCATCCTTCACGGAACCTTTAGGTTTCACATCTGTTTGCACAATATGGTCGACGTTGATGTGTCCCCAGCCACCCTGAGCATCGTCAAGTAGTCGCAAGGTCGCCATTTTCCCAGCGAGTTCCGTCACATCCCATGACTCAACGTCGAGCGTTTCGCTGCCACCAGCTTTGTCATTGGGACCGGTCGCACTGCGAACGACCTTTCCATCAACCAACAATTGCAATGCGAGTTTCTCGGGATTCTTCCCACCGCCGATCAGGAAGGAAATAAACTTCCGTTCGACACGAAACTCCGGGGACGTCAGTGAGCCGACTGAGTTATCGCCGTTGAAGAAGGAATTCGCGAGCCCCTTGCCGCGAAAACCATCGACCTGCATTTGCCCGGCCAGGGTTCCTTTGGCAGGACCTGAACCAAACGCTTCTCCAGTGACAATCCACGAATCGTAGGTGTCTTTTTCGAAATCGGCGATGAGGATGTCATCGGCACCTGTTGCTGTGTTTAAGAGCGCCGAAATGAACGGCATAGCAACGAACAATGAAACGAGTGTTTTTCTCATGGCAGGTCTTTCTTTTTGAGCACTTTAAAGCCGACCGAAATCCAATCCGTGGGGTGTCTGCGAGCTTTCAACGCTGAATAGCTCCCGAATGTGCGCAAACGGCGGCGGCGACAGAGCAGGCGTTCATCAGGTTGCTCTGGTGAGATTCCCCACGCAGAACACCGAGCAGGAATGCTGCGGTGAACGAGTCACCCGCTCCCACGGTATCGCGCACCAGCGTTGGAATCCCTGGTTGCTCAACAAACTCACCGGGAGTCACCAACAGAGCGCCGTCGGCACCTCGCGTCATCACAACAAGATCGAGGTTTTGCTTGTCGATCAGCCGGCGCAGCAATGTGCCCGGTGGCTCATCCACCGGGATTTCCAATGCGTGACAGACCGCGACTAATTCTTCATCGCTGAGTTTGAGAATGTTCGCGAGTCGAATCGAATCGCAGATCATGGCTTTGTCATAGAAGGGTGGGCGCAGGTTAATGTCGACGATTCGCGGTACACCGGCCTCTTGTGCTGCTCTAAGGTATCTGCGGATCGTGTTCCTTGATAATTCAGAGCGTTGACCCAGCGTCCCGAAGTAAACAGCGTCTGCATCCGTGAGACGGCGTTGCACGTTGTGGTCCCACTCGATCCGATCCCACGCCGATCCTTCATGAATCGTATAAGAAGCCTTGCCACTATCATGAAGGACAACGCTCACGGTACCCGTTCGGGAATTCGGGATAACCTGCATGAGATTTATGTCGACGCCGAATCCACGCAGAATGCTGATTGCATTCTGACCGTAGTCGTCGTCGCCAACAGCACTGATGATTGCAACGTCAGCTCCCAGAAGCGCTGCGTGACCTGCAAAGTTGGCCGGTGCTCCTCCAAATCGAGCGGCATCCGGAAACAGGTCCCAGAGTACTTCGCCCAATGAAATGATCCTTAGCGCCTTCATTCGTTGATACCCCGATCATGAACGATTTGCAGAGAGAAAACACAAAACGTCGCCCGAAAACAGTGTGGGCTTTCGGTCAGGCTGGTCGGTTGGCCAGACACCAGCCAGTGCCCCCATCGCTGTCCCCCAGAGCGCCGAACTCATGACAAGCCCACGCATGACTGGCGATCGTTGCCAACGTTCTTCGATGGCCTGTTATGCCCCGGAGATCACGACGGTGTCAAATCCGAAGGGAAATCCGGCAAGCGACGCGGACAAAGATCAGCAAACAATGCGTAGCTTGAATATTCTGACTCCCCCAGACTGTTTGTGACGACTTGCGATGATAGCCTTCTGCCTAACAATAGAAATGGAACAGATTGCCAATTATTTGTCACAGATTGCAACAGCGATGAAGACACTGCGATCGCCCACCGGGCAGTCTTGGGTTATACCGAGGTGTTTTATGCCGAGTGGCATCGCCATCCCACCAACTTTTGTGAGGTGGAAGTCCGTTCCTTCGGAGAAATCGAATGGCTGGCAGAGGCAATGGTTTGGAAACGAACTCGCGCCTGCAGCGGTCTTTAATGTTCGAGGAGTTGGAAGTCGCGAACCGACGTTCAATCCCAATGCGGATGCTTTTCTGTTGTTCCCATGCTGCACAATGAAACCTTCGCCGCAATGGCTTGGTTGTGGTTCGCGTGATACTCGGCCTGTCTGAAGTCACGGTATGCGGAAGCACATTGATGGCGGAATCCGCCATTCCAAAATGGTATGAGTTTCGATTCTGGAGAAACGAGTCGCGGGGCATAATCTCCGTAACAGTCTCAAAGAAGTTCTCACGGCGGTTTTGTTCGAAGGTGAGAAAATGGAGGATGACAACACGTGGCGAACAAACAGAACCTCAATTCGGGGCAGCAGATGCGATCAAACTCAGCCAGCCCGCCGAGTGCCCTGCACGGTGTCGTGATTCCTCATTCACGTCACGATCATCACCGAGCGATCGACAACGCTGCCGTGAGACAACTCTATGCGGGGCTCGGTGGTGCGGCGCTGAAGACGTTGAGCGTTCTGTCGTTGCATGTGCCGTTGAGCAAACGATGGTTTCACAAACGGATGTTTGATTTGCGAGGTGCAAAGCGGATCCTTGACGCAGGTTGTGGAGCGGGGCAGTTGACTCGGCATCTGGCTCGATATGCCGACCCGGATGCGTCGATTACCGCCTGCGATTTTTCTGTTGAAATGCTGCTTCGTGCGCGTCAGCGATTGCAGGGTTCCAGCATCCAGTTCGTATTGGGGGACTTGAAACAGCTCCCTTTTGCTGATGCCAGCTTTGACTGTATCACGTGCGGTTATGCCATCGAGCATCTGTCAGACGCGCGTTCGGGCCTGGCAGAACTGTCTCGCGTTCTGAGGATCGGCGGTCGATTGCTTTTACGCACGACTGAAGACAACTGGACGGGCCATTTGACATCCCGAGTGTGGAGCTGTCGCGCCTACAACCGCCAGGAACTTCAGTATCGATGTCACGAACAGGGGCTGATCTGGAAAAAAGAACTCTGGTATTCGTCGGTGCATCAGCATCTTGGCATCGGAGGGATCTGCGTGGAGATCGAACGTCAGCGGATGGATTCAGAGGAATTCCGGCGAGACCAACAACGCATTCCTGTTCTGGCCGAGCTGTCCGGGACGCCGATCGTGTCGCACATCCTGAATTCCGGAGTCACTGCTGAGACACTGAAGACTGGCGGGTAGCTTTGTCTCATCGTCGCTCGATGGAGATTTGGATAACTGTTATTGAATTTGCTGTTGTTGAATTTGAAAGACTTTACAAAACTAAAGGGCAAAGTGATGCGATCAACCCGTCCCATGATGAAAACGTTGTCTGCTTTGACTGCTCTGACGGCAGTCGCACTGCTGTGGTGGTCTTTTGAATCGCCGGGCCTGAACAGCGCTGTAGCTGCTGGCCAGGACGAGAAGAAGGCTGTAACGCCCTCTGAAAAATCTGAACAGAAGGAAGGTTCCGGAGACAAGAAGGATGAACCGGCGGGAAGTCTGTATCGATTTATGCGTCAGAAAATGCAGGCATCAAACCTGATTCTTGAGGGACTTTGTATGGACGACCTGAAGGCCGTTGCGGCGGGCACTCAGACGCTTATGAAGATGCCCAGTGAAGCCAAATGGCGAGTCTCCAATGACATGATGTACCGCCGTTACAGCAATGAGTTTGTGCAGGCTGTTGAGGAACTGCAGAAAGAAGCGGAAGAAAGCGATATTGATGGTGCGTCAATGGCGTGGGTGAATGTCACGATGAAGTGTATGAAATGCCACAAATGGGTGAGGAATACAGTGCTCGCCGAGTCCAACAAATAGCTTGCCGTGTCTTACGCTGTCTGGAGAAAACGATCATGCGATTTCTACGAGTCACCGGTTTTCAGTCCGGATTGGTTTTGGTGATGATGATCTCTGCGACGCTTGCAGTTCTGAAGCTATCTGAGGGCGAAACATCGGCTGCCGTGCAGGTGGAGATTGCAGCACCGCCGGACAAGAAAACGATGGAAAAGTTTATGACACGTAAGCTCGCAGCCGCGCAACGTGCTCTTGAGGGGGTCGCGAGGGATGACCATGCACTGATTCAGAAGGCAACGGCTGAAATGATTGAGCTGAGTCGGCAGGCAGCGTGGGAGCAAATGGCAAGCTACCGGTTTGTGCAGGATACGACGGACTTCGTGGCAGCAGCGGAATTTCTCAGTCGGATGGCAGATGCGAAAGACGCAGAGGGCACGTCACTTGGCTTCATGAGACTGACAATGACCTGCACGAACTGTCATAATCATGTCAGAACAGCCAGTGTTGCGAAACTGGATGTAATACCAATGAGATCGAACGAAGAACTCGTTGCGTCAACGTCCGGAAAAGAAAACGCCCAGGCGATCGACTTGTCTGGTCTCAATACACCTCGAAAAAACAGAACTGGTCGCCACACAAGTTCTGAAGGTCAGTGATTCGGTATGGTTAGTGATTGCGGATGGGAAGTGACGCGGCCATGAATGCCTCTTCTGTGGCATCGTCGAAGGGCAAGTCCGGCTTTGTCCCGGGCAATCAGGTGACTCTGTTACAAAACGGTGAAGCGTTCTTTCCTGCGATCGAACAGGCGTTTGATCGAGCCAGATTTGAGATCTATCTGGTGACCTATATCTACAAAGATGACTCCACTGGTCAAAGGATTGCGGCCGCGTTGAAACGTGCGGTGTTGCGTGGAGTTCGAGTCTATGTGGTCGTTGACGGGTACGGGGCCAGTGACTTGCCGGCGGTCCTGCGGGACCAGATGCGACAGGACGGCATCGAGCTGCGTATCTTTCGGCCCGGAATTTCACCGTGGACTTTGCGACGCAAACGTCTCCGGCGAATGCATCGGAAAATTGTTGTCGTCGACCGGGAGATTGCCTTTGTCGGCGGGATCAATATCGTCGACGACAGAGCCGCCGCGAGCGAAATGGCGCCCCGTTATGATTACGCTGTCGCGGTCGAGGGGCCGTTGGTGGATACCATCCGTAATTCCGCCGTGCAGTTGTGGTCATTAGTGGCTGCAGGCACGTTTCGCCGACGCGTGCGTCGCGTTTCAGAGCTGCCTGCAACAACGTTCTGCGGGGGATCGACGCGGGCCGCATTTCTTTTGAGAGATAATTTTCGCCATCGCCGGGATATTGAATCGGCCTATCTGCAGGCCATTGGCCGTGCGAAAACGGAAGTCATTCTGGCTCAGGCGTATTTCCTGCCGGGTTTTAAATTTCGCCATGCGTTGATCGACGCTGCACGGCGTGGGGTCAAAGTGGTCCTTCTGCTGCAGGGAAAGGTGGAGAAATTCATCGAGCATCATGCGCGGCGAGCGATCTATGGCAATCTTCTTGATGCGGGAATTGAAATCCACGAATACCAAAGAAGTTATCTCCACGCCAAAGTGGGTGTGATTGATGGGCATTGGGCAACCGTGGGATCGTCAAACATCGATCCTTTCAGCCTGCTGCTTTCATACGAAGCGAACCTTGTTGTCGACGACCATGTTTTTGGTGCGGCTCTGGCAGAAAGTCTCAAAGTCAGCATAACATCGGATAGTCAGCAAATTCTCAAGTCCAACTGGGAACAGCAGCCGTTAACCATTCGGTTCGTAAACTGGCTGTGTTACGGACTGCTGCGTCTGATGACAGAAATCAGCGGTTACGACTCAGAAAACAGCCGAACCCATGACCTGACCGACTTTAAGGATCCGTAACACCAGTGATTATTCCACGGTTCTGCAGGCGTATTGCTCGGCCGACATCCATCAGAGCTTTGTTGAGTGACACGGGACTGACAACATGACGACCGGACTCTTTCTCTCAGACCTGCATTTATTCAGCCGCCGTTCCATTGGTCAGCGGCACTGGGAGCAGAGCACCGATGCAATTGCCTCCGCAACGTCGATCGTTCTGGGCGGGGACATGTTTGATTTTCGCTGGAGCGAGCTAGGCAGTCTTGAGGCCTCGCTTGATGCGGCGGCCGCATGGCTGGAAAAAGCAATTGCCTTGAATCCGTCGGCATCATGGGTGTATCTGCTGGGAAACCACGATTGCCATCCTCGCATGCAGGCTCTGTTGACGTCTATCAGTGACAGATATCCCACCTTTAACTGGAGCCCGACGTTTTGGCGCATTGGCAGCAATGTGTTCCTTCATGGAGATGTGCTGGACGGGATCAGGCATGTCGGAGGTCTGGAGCGTTATCGAGAGCGTTTCCACGACGAGAAGGCAAAAGGGCAGTTGAGTAATCTGCTGTATTCCGCCGTTGTGCAAACTCGCTTGCACGGTCTTGTTCCACGAGTGCGGCATACGCGACGGCAGACTTGTCGCACTCTGCTTGAGTATCTGAAGGGCTGCGAGACCGCTCTGCTTCCCGAAGTCCAGAACATCTATTTTGGACACACACATGTTCCGATGCTGGGTTACCGGTTTGACCGTTTCAACTTTCATAACGCCGGTTCTGGAATTCGATATTCCACCTTTACGCCCGCCTCATTTGATGTTTCGTAGTTGTTGAGCAGACGCTTCATCACGTTGCTGAACGTATTTTCTTCTCGCACTGAAACAACATCTTCGAATCCCCTCACCAACCAGGGCAAGAACCTTCATGAACGACCTAACCGCAACTTCCGGAACGACCGGCGATCAACCGGCGAATGAGCAGACCAGCGAACTCATCAATCTGATCCGTGAACTCAGCCTGATCCGTCAAAAGATGCTCGATCTGGAAACGCTCGGGCTTCAGAAGGCGGGCGAGATTCACCCGACATATCTGCAGAGCGCACGGAATTTGTTTCATTACCTCGCAATGCGGCGTCATGAGATGCGTCCACTTCAGGAACGATTGTCAGCGTTGGGGCTTTCGTCACTGGGCCGAACGGAATCCCACGTATTGACAAGCATCAACAAAGTCCTGGAGGCTCTGCATCGTCTGGCTCAGGCGCCGACAACGGAGCCAGCCTCACCCGCTCCCATCAACAGCTTTGAAGAGGGCAGGGCTCTTCTTAAACAGCACACCGAGGCGCTGCTTGGAACTGCTCCGGCGAAACGCACGGCTCGCATTATGGTGACTATGCCGACCGAAGCAGCCGATTCTCCGTCACTGATTCAGCAACTGCTGGCCAACGGCATGGACTGCATGCGAATCAATTGCGCTCATGACGATGCGCCGGTATGGAAACGCATGATTGAACATCTGCGGCACGCGGAGCAAACGCTTGGCAGACGATGCCGCGTCCTGATGGATCTTGCCGGCCCGAAGCTGCGGACTGGACCGATCGAACCTGGGCCTCAGGTCATCAAGTGGAGTCCTCGTCGAAATCCGCTTGGGCATGTGATCTCCCCGGCGCGGATCTGGCTGTATCCCGCAGGACAACCGTCAGCGCCGCCGACTCCTGCTGACGCCAGTTTGCCCGTTTCAATCGATTGGCTGGAGCGGTTGAGTGTCGGCGATCGAATCGATTTCGAAGACCAGCGAGGATCCAAGAGATGCGCGCGAGTTGTTGAGGCAGTGGGGCCATGTTTCTGGCTGGAATCGGACCGAACAGCCTACGTGACCCCCGGAACTGTTCTAAAGTTGCGAAGTGGCAACAAGAAGGATCGCAGCCGACAAAAGTCCCACGATGAAACACTCGGGACGCTCCCGGCCCGGGAGCAGTTCTTAATTCTCACGGAAGGTGACACACTGGTTTTGACCGACGATCAGATCCCTGGCAGGCCAGCACAATTTGACGAGGGCGGCAAACTGATCAGTCCTGCTCGCATCGGGTGTACTCTGCCCGCAGTGTTCTCCGACGTCCGCGTGGGAGAAAGCATCTGGTTCGATGATGGGAAGATCGGTGGCGTAATTGAATCAGTAGAATCACAGCAGGTCACAGTCAGAATTACTCAGGCCCGCGTTCGCGGTGACAAGTTGAGAGCGGATAAAGGGATTAACCTTCCGGACAGTACTCTGCGACTTCCCGCGCTGACTGAAAAGGATATTCGGGATTTGCCTTTCGTTGTAGCGCATGCGGACATCGTAGGGTACTCGTTTGTGCGAAACGCGGCGGACGTCGATGAACTGGAATCGCGGCTGAAATTGATTGGCGGTGGACATCTCGGGATCGTCCTGAAGATCGAAACGCGGGGAGCTTTTGAGCAACTGCCGTCCCTGTTAGTGGCATCCATGCGTACGCCGTGTGATGGTGTCATGATCGCTCGCGGGGACCTTGCGATTGAATGCGGATTCGAGCGAATGGCGGAAGTTCAGGAACAGATTCTGTGGATCTGCGAGGCAGCACACGTGCCGGTGATCTGGGCCACTCAGGTGCTGGAAAGCGTCGCAAAAGAAGGACTGGCGTCGCGTGCGGAAGTTTCTGACGCGGCCAGCAGCCAGCGAGCTGAGTGTGTCATGCTGAACAAAGGGGAGCACATCGTGAAAGCGTTGCAGACACTGGACAACATTCTGCAGCGGATGCAGTCCCACCAGCACAAGAAACGTTCAATGCTTCGTCCATTGGAACTGGCGAGCCGGTTTCCCTGAGAGTCAGCGATTAACCAGTCACAGGGAACGTTATCGAACTCAAAAAGTGTCCATTTGAACTGATTTCGGCGAGGTCGATTGACAGGACTGATGAAAGGACGATTCTGCAACTCATTGTTTGCACGGTCTGAGTTTTTGTTTCGCGAGCTTTAAGTACTGAGGGGCTTGTTTTGCCGGAATCCTTTTTCACGAAGTTCTTTCGTTTGTTCACGCCGCGTCTTTCCGAGGCGAATCTGCTGCGTCGTTTCGAG
>JBIIIF010000268.1:0-9321 GCA_044235005.1 Planctomycetaceae bacterium
CGAAATACCGCGAGCTGTTCGAGAAGTTCACGAAGTCGATGACGCCAGACGAGGCGCTGCGCGGCATGCTGACCGCGATGCTTGTCTCACCGCGATTCCTCTACCACGAAGAACCGCCCAGCGGTCCCGACGCCTTCGCTATCGCGTCGCGAATGTCCTATTTCCTCTGGCGCTCCACGCCGGATGACGAATTGCTGAAGGCTGCGGCGGATGGCAGATTGCTCGATCCGGTCGTTCGCCGTGCCCAAGCCCAGCGCATGTTGGCGGACGCGCGGGCTGGGCGCTTTGTCAAAGACTTCACCGGCCAATGGCTGCGCGTTCGCGAGGTTGGCATGATGAAGGCGAACGCCGACCTCTACCCCGAATACGACGACGAACTCGAAGCCGCGATGCGTGGCGAGACAGAGCACTTCATCGCAGAGATGTTCCAGCGCGATCTGCCGCTCGCCAATCTCATCGACTCCGACTGGACAATGCTCAATGAGCGCCTCGCGAAGCACTACGCCATCGACGGCGTGGTCGGGCCTGATTTCCGACGCGTGAGTTTGGATAAGTCGAAGACGGTGCGCGGCGGATTGTTGACCCATGCGAGCATTCATGCGGTCACATCAAACGGCAGCACGACTTCACCGGTGATTCGCGGCACCTGGATGCTCGAAAAGTTTCTCGGCACACCTGCTCCGCCACCGCCGCCGGACGTGCCGGCCATCGAGCCGGACATTCGCGGTGCCACCACCATCAAGCAGCAACTCGCGAAACATCGGGACATTGCCAGTTGCGCCTCGTGCCACCGGAAGATCGACCCGCCTGGCTTCGCGCTGGAAAACTTCGATGTCATCGGCGGCTGGCGGGATCACTACCGCGCACTCGTAGAACCGATGCCTGGTGCTCGTGCCAAACTCTCCGACGGCCCGCCCGTCGATTCTTCGGATGAATGGGAGGGCGTGGGCCAATTCAACAGCTTCCAGGAGTTCCGCGAGCTGGTGAAGACGCGCGAAGACCTCGTCACCCAGAACCTAACGCACCAGCTCGCCACCTTTGCCCTCGGCCGAGCGCCTGGATTCGCCGACCGCCAACCGCTCAACGCAATCGCGACCAAAGTCCAAGAGCAAAAGAGCGGCATGAAATCGCTCGTGCTCGACATCGTTTCCAGTCCTGTTTTTGCCAGCCCGTGATTGTCGGCTTTTGCTCCGCAAAAGCTTCCTTTCGCGGAGCGAAAGGCGACTATCGGTCCAACCTCGGAGTCATACCATGAATCCTCAAGCCCCCCTCGCTTCTCGCCGCTGCTTCCTTGGTGGAGCTGGCGTTGCCCTCTGTTTGCCGTGGCTCGAATCGCTCGGTGGCATCGCCCATGCCGCCGAGGCTGGAAAAGAGCCGCGCCGCCTGTTGCTGATCTGTCTGCCGCTTGGCATTTTCCGGGATTCGCTCATTCCGAAGCAATCCGGAACCGGCTACGAGCTCACGGAGTATCTCGCCCCGCTGACTGACCTCCGGGATCGTTTCAGCATTATCTCTGGTCTGGAGCATCCGGGCGTCGGCGGCGGTCACGCCTCACAGCCGCGCATCTTCACCGGTATACCCTCGGCCGAGCGGAACCGCCGCTCGCTCGACCAGTACGTCGCCGCCACGCTCGGCCAGCACACGCGTTTTGACTCGCTCGCGTTGAGCGCCGGGGCCAACGACTTTGGCTGGACCGACGGCGGCAGCATGGTGCCAGCAGAGAAGAGCATCGGTGATGCCTTCGCCAGGCTCTTTGCCGAGGAGGGCGCGGCCAACAAGGCCAGGGTTCTGGGCGAGATTGGTCGCGGCAAGAGCATCCTCGATCATGTGCTGGAGGAAGCTCGCGATCTGGAGAGTCGACTTTCCCAACGCGACCGCGAGAAGCTCGGTGAATACTTTGAAACGGTCCGCGCCACCGAGAAGCGCCTCGTCAAGTCTGAGGAATGGATTCATCAACCGAAGCCGCAGGTAGACTCCAAACCGCCCGCGCCTTTCGCGCCAGACGAAATCATCACCAATCTGCGCGGCGTCTGCGACCTGACCCATCTCGCCTTCAAGACCGACAGCACCCGTGTCATCACCTTTGGTTACTTCCGTCAGGACACCGTTGACGTGCCCGGAGTGAATGTCGGCTATCACAACCTTTCTCATCACGGCCAGGACGAAGGGAACATCGCCCAGCTGAAACGAGTCGAACGGGCTTTCTTCGACGAGCTGAAAACGCTGCTCACGAACCTGAGGAACACGACGGAAGGAGACGCCACGCTGCTCGACCGCACGACGATCCTCATCACCTCTAACCTCGGCAGCGGCAACAGCCACAGCAACAAAGACCTGCCCGTGCTGCTCGCCGGAGGCCGCTTCCAACACGGCCAACACATGGCCTTCGCTCCCGGCAGCATGCCGCTGTGTAATCTCTATGTCAGCGTGCTGAACCAGCTTGGCTTTGAAGACCATTCCTTCGGCACTTCGACTGGGATGTTGAAGGGGCTGGAACTTGCCTGAAGAGAATGGGCACGGAGCGATGACTCGCGACGACAAGCACAAAGGTGACCTCATGACGGATGACAGACAAGAAGCCAGTTCCACGATGACGCGGCGAGCGGCTTTAGGCGCAGTGGCGGCAACGATGGGGTCGGTCGTTGTGGCGACTGAGGCGCAGCAACGCAGCCGCCTGGGATTGGTTGCTTTCAACTGCGCGATCCGCCGCAAGTGGATGCAGCAGCAGGATCCGAAGGTCGATCTATTCGAGCCATTGACATTTCTGAAGCACTGCCTCGATGTTGGTGCGGGCGGGATGCAGGTGTCGCTCGGCGTGCTTGATGCGGCGCGAGTGAAGTCGCTCAAAGAGTTCGCGGCTGAGCACTCGCTCTGCATCGACGGTATCGTCAATCCGCCGAAGGACGACGGGGATCTCGCTCGGTTCGAAGCCGAGATTTGCACCGCTTCGGAAGTCGGAGTGCAGGCGGTTCGTACGGTCGTAATGCCAGGGCGGCGATACGAGCAATTCAAGTCGCTTGCTGAAGTTCGCGAGGCCGAAGCGAAAGCAGTGAAGATGCTCGAGCTCGCCGCGCCGATCGTCACGAAGCATCGCGTGAGACTGGCGGTCGAGAATCATAAAGATCAGCGCATCGACGAACGACTCGCGCTCTACAAACACCTCAGTTGCGAGTTCATCGGCGCGACGGTCGATACCGGCAACAGCTTTGCGTTGCTTGACGATCCGTATGGCGCGATCGAGGCGTTGGCTCCGTATGCATTCTCGGTCCACTTCAAGGATCAGGCCCTGCGCGAGTACGAGCATGGATTTCTGCTGGCCGATATCCCGCTGGGGCAAGGCAGCTTCGACATGAAACGTGTTGCGGCGATTCTCAGACGCGCGAAGCCCGACATCCGCATGATGCTGGAACTCATCACCCGCGACCCGCTCAAAGTGCCGTGCCTCACCGATAAGTTCTGGGCGACGATGCCGCAGGTGTCCGGCAACGACCTCGCACGAACACTTCGCTTTGTGCGCGAGCATCCGGCGAAGAGCCTGCAGGAAGTCGGCTCGCTGTCTCTCGACAAGCAGGTCGAACTGGAAGACGCCAACATTGCGGCCAGCGTCAAATACGCCAGAGAGGAGCTGGACTTATGACATTTTCTCGTCGCGAGTTTCTCGGAGCAGTCGGTATCGCTACCGCGTGGACAATCACGGCGAAGGCTGAGTCCGAACGATCCGCCAACAACATCGTCCGTGTTGGCGTCATCGGTAATGGCGTCCGCGGCAAGTACTTGATTGGTAATCTGCCACCGTCAGTGACGGTCGGAGCGATCTGTGATTGCGCTTCGCTACGGATCGCGAGCGTGATGGAACCGAAAGGCGAGTTCGCAAAAGTACTCGCTCACTTCACGCAAGCCGATGCCGCGAAGTGCGCGACGTTTCAGGACTACCGCCGTCTGCTCGATCGAGCGAAAGCCAAGGACAAACTCGACGCCGTCATCATCGCTACGCCGGATCATCATCACGCACAGGCTGCGATTCTCGCGCTGCAAGCGGGACTGGATGTGTATCTCGAAAAGCCACTCACCGTGACCATTCGCGAAGGCCGGTTGCTCGCCGACGCCGTGAAGCGCACGGGCCGAGTCCTGCAAGTCGGCAGTCAGCAACGGACGATGGAGGTCAATCGCTTCGCGTGCGAGTTCATCCGTAACGGAAGACTGGGGCGCATCTCGAAAGTCGAATTGCCGAACTATCCGGGACCGTTGCCGATGCCTTCGCTCGATCAAGAGCCAGCGTTTGGCGGAGTCGACTTCGATTTGTTTTGCGGTCCGGCTCCACTCAGGCCGCATCACCGACAATTATGGATGAAGGAAGACTTTAAAGTTGGTGATCTCCTGTGGCGAGGCTGGGATCTGTTTCGAGACTACTCCGGGCACCTGATGACGAACTGGGGAGCACACACGGTCGACATGGTCCAACTCGCGCTTGGTCGCGATGACACCGGGCCAGTCGAAGTGCGTGCGATCGAGCCGGCTTCCGTTGCTGAGCTATGGCCGCATTGGAAGTCGAAGACACCAGCTCCTGTGGGCGACTCTGCAACCTCAACTTCCGATCGTCGCTTCTGGTCGGTAACGATGAACTACGCCGACGGAATCGAACTTCATTTCACCCCCTGGGACGCAACACACGCCGGAAGTCTAAAAAGCGGACCCGACTTCATCGTCTTTCACGGCGAGAAGGGCCGCATGAAGATGCGCCGTAACCACTTCGAGACCGATCCGGCCGGACTCATCTCCAGCGGCCCCGACGCTGCCGCAATCGACAAGTGGAAAGGAGGCGGTCATGTCGCTCGCCCCCATCTGGAGAATTGGCTGGATGCGATCTGCAATGGAGCGCCGCTCAACGCTCCTGTCGAAGCCGGACATCGCACCGTGACAATTTGCCACCTGGCGAACATCGCGCGAGAATTGAATCGCCCCTTGCGCTGGGATCCCGTTCGTGAAAAGTTCACTGAAGACGCCGCAGCCAATGAACTGCTGATACGTCCGCGCCGGAATGGCTTCAGCCTGCCTTGATCGCTCGCGGCGACGAGATCAACTCAAGAGAATCCTCGACCGCAACATCGACCGCAAACTGAAAGGGAATGAGACCCCAGAGGCTCAACGCGACAGCCTGATGCGACTTGACACCAATGAGGACAGTGCCATCACGCTCGAAGAGGTGAAACGTCTACAGCGCTGAGTTGCGGCTGTTGTGTGACCATCGCTTGTGAAATGCTCCTGCACGTTCCGGCAAACAGTTTCGCCAGAGTATCCCCGCCGCAGTGGGTCCAATTTTCATGCCGATCTCCAACGCACCAACGCCCTCCGGTGAGACCGACGGGAGACCGACGGGAGACCAACGGGAGACCAACGGGAGACCAACCGACGCGAGTTAGCCCCCAACCGTTCACTGCTCCGGTCACATCGTACGTCACTGCGCAGAAGAATGTGCAGCGTTTCCAGTGTTTTATGCGGTTTTCGTGTTCTGAAATAGTTCACAGAAAGAACGAAAACACATAGTTGCAGGTGTGGCCACACCCGCTCAAACGACTGAATCAGCAGTTCCTGCCGATGTGGTTTTTGCTGCTGACTCCACTGGCCACGTCATCCGTGCAACCACTGGCGAGCCGCTGGAAGTGAATTTTTGACTTCCAGGCATTTTGGAAGTGATCCGGCGCACGAATGACTTCCACGTTGGAAACGATCGCTCAGGATCGCTCAGGAGGGCCTTCGATTGTTTGGCCGATACTTTACTCGCCTGAAAACAACGGCCTGTCAGCAGCGCAAAGAAAAGCCGCCCAGGGTGAAAGGCAACCCGGACGGCTTTTCGATGAATGACAGTTCCTCAGATCAATCTCAGATCCGATCGCAGAGATTCGCCACCAGTCGCAACGATCCCCGCCGGAAGTCTGCCACGCAATGCCAATTCAATCTTGCTCCTGATTCTTAGGGTCCGCGTAATAACTCAAAGGCAATTCAGCCTGTCGGATTGCTTCATCATATTCGGCCTGCAGTTCCGGCAATCGGCCAGACAGATCCGCGTATTCAATTTCTGAGCCCGCTTTGATCGCTGGCCATTCAGGTGAGTATGCCCGCGTTATAAAACCGCCTGACGCGCCTTCAAGAACAGCCGCCCTCGATAAAAACTTCAAGGCATCAAGGTGTTTTTGTGGCGACTGGTAAATGTTGCCGAGATTCAGAACACTCTGTAACTCACGATGCCGAGCCGTTGCGGTCCGCAGATCCTGACCAATGCCCGCCTCGACAATTTGGACGGCCTGCTGAACACGTTCCTTGATGTCTTGTGGGCAATGGTTCCGCAGTTGCTGGACTGCTTCGGATTGTGCCTCAACTCGCTTCTGTGATGTGCTGGCGTCGCGTTCCAGTCCTGACAGTTCCGCCCGTAGCTTCTCAATCTTCTCTTCAATCTTCGGGCCTTGTTTCGCCAACAGATCGACTGACGTTTGGCATTCAATCAACGCTGCTTCTCGGTCCTCTGGACGGCCTGCAATGGCCTGCAATCGCATGATCGTGTTAACGCGTCGCAACTGTCGTTTGACTTCGGCTTCATCCCAGCCCATTTCACGAGCGAGAAAAGCCCGTTCACTGGTAAGAAGATTTGTTCTGCCTTCTCTGCTGATTTCCATCAGCAGTTGTTCTGCTTCGCGTGAACGGTCTGCAAAGTCGCTTCGAACATAGCTTGCAAGTGTGTCGGCTGTCATTGGATTTCCTTCATGAAAAGTTTGATTTGATTAACGTCGATTCGCTTCGGCAATCATCTTCAGGCGAAGCCCGGGATTCTGTTTGTCTGCTGCCGACACATCGCCACCCGAAGCCAGAACAGCCGATCTCCAGCGAGCCGTTGCCGTCGCACCAACTGGTGACGCCGCTTTGATCCGTGCGACGATCCTTCGAGGAATCGCCCTGGCTGAAATGCTCAGGCGACTTGCGTCCACAATCTTGTCGGCCAGTCCACAACTGACGGCTTCACCAGCATTCAGGAAAGTTTCCGCCGCCATCATCTGACGCACTACGCTGGCGGGTTTCTTCATTTTCCCCGCGTACATCGTCACCAGTCGTTCCGACAAACTGCCGAGCAACTTTGCTTCAGAATCCGTGACTTCGTTGCCGTCCATGTGGCAGTCGTGCATCATGAAGTAGGCGTTCTCCGTCGCTGCAACTTCGTCACATGCGGTGAGCAAAACACTGCCCATTGAGAGAGCCATGCTGCTGACGATCGCACGAACCTTGCCCGGATACGCTGCCAAAACGTCGAGCATTGCGAAGCCTTCGAAAACAGATCCGCCTTCACAATGGATCTGCAATGTGATGTCTTCGCCGGATGTCGGTAATTGGCTCCGCAGCCATTTGGCCGATAGTTCGCCTGACTCCTGCCCGATCGGGGCGTCAACTCTGATTGTCTTCATCTGCTGATCTCCTGAATGAGTGAATGCCATTGGCTGAACTCTATTCGCTGGCTGTCGCGTTGTGGCAAACTTGTGTACCAGTGCTGGTACTCATGAACTCAGAAACTCGACCGAGTTCGTCAACGCGACAATGTTCCTTTGCGGTCGCAACACACGAACTGCATTTCAGGAATCGAGTGCGAAGACTGCCCCGCGTTCGGGAGTGATAGATTCGCATTCTGCCAGCTTCGCACGATCCGCAACGGTCGCCTGATCTCATTTTGCAATCCTCAGAGAAGTCTGGCTTTCAATCTTTGTGATTCGTTCCCGCAGCTCCCCGAGTTCCTGAATCGGTCCGAGATTCGCTAGGATCAATCGAGCCGCGGCCAATCGGTCTTTGGCTTCATGCTGTTCATCCAGCAGAGCAACCAGCGTCTGAGCCGCCTTCGATGCCGCTTGTGAGAGAACGCCAACCGCCGCCGCAATGGCATCGTTCCGGATGGCCGCAACCTGATCTCTGAATTCTGCTGATCGGCTGATTGTGTAGGCGTTCGACTCCGAGCAACCCGCAGCTTGTGCCGCGTCTCGAATCGACGATCCGGCCGCCACCGATGCCGCAAGGATTGGCAAGAATCGGCTATTCTTCATCGGTCTTTTCTCCTGCTGATACATCGCAGAAATTGAACGGGTAGTGTGCTGGATTCGGCACGAATACTTCGTCAGGGTCGCGCGGTTCGCATCGTTCCAAAACACTTCTTTCGTCGGACCATGACTTCAGATAGATCGGGAGGAATTGCGGATCAGCTTCCACGTCAACGGCGATTCTTTCAGGCTCCGGAACGTCATCAACTGGGATGTAGATAACCCTGCCGACTGTGTCCTGTTCGACTTTGACGACGCCTGCAGTGATGCAAGGCAGGATTCGTTCGGTCAGATAGTTCCACTCGCTGGGATCTCCGACGCAACGCCTGCCCCATAGAACGCATTCCGCGATGGCCGCAACGCCTGTTTCCTCGACCAATGCTTTCAGCCTGGCGAGTACCTCAGATCCTTCGTCGTGGTACCTGGCGAGATAATCACCGACAAGAGCCCGCCCAGTTGCCTCACCCAATGCCGTCAGGAATTGCGATGTGATTTGACCGCCGCTTCTGACCGCTGTCGTCATCCCAGATGCAATCAGCGAGTTCCGCAGTTCGTGAGCATGTTTCCAGTCGCCTGCCCCGCTGGCTTTTGCTGCGATGCCCGCAACGCTTGCAGAGTATTCGCGTTGCCGAGTGCGGATCTCACAGATTGGTGGGCGATAGGTTAGCGTCCATCGCCACGGCCAATACAACGCATCGCGTCTCGCCAGAATTTCAACCAACAACCTTTTGGCCGATGGTGTCAGACTGGTGTCAGTTCCGACCTGCTGTTCGATTGCATCAAGTTTGGTGTTCAGACGTTTTGACATTTTGGATTTCTGGAAGGTAGGTTGTCGGATTGTGTTTTGAACGACAGTGTCTTAAACGTCGCAATGAAAAATCTTATGCGTCCGGAGAACCTAAGTCCCGCCGGGCATACCCCACGCCTGCAGCCTCTCCCGTGCCTCGTGGTGGTCGGCGTAGTCCTCGGCGTCGATGTCTTCACTGATGCCATCGCATCGCGTGTAATGCGGCCTCAGATCCACGCGCAGTCGCTTCATTCGTTCCGCTGGTGTCCAGGTCGCGCGGATCTCTGCTGTCAGTTGCTCGATCTGTTCAGGCGATGGATCGCTGTTTTTTTTCATGTCAATCAGTCCAATTCAAGCAAGATGCTCATTCCCCTGAGAATGAGCACCTTGACCAAAAAACACTGTTTCACCGCATAAAACACTGGGAATTCAAGATGCTCATTTCAAGGTGCTCAAAGTGCC
>JBIIIF010000477.1:0-2572 GCA_044235005.1 Planctomycetaceae bacterium
GAACAGCCAGGCATCCGGCACCAGAGCCTGAACTGACTCCGCGACCGTTAACGCGACGTTATGATCAACGGCCGCCAGATTGTACAAGGCTCCGTGCGGCTTCACGTGAGACAATCGAATACCCGCCGACTTCGCCACCGACAGCGACAATTCCAACTGCTGACTGACCATCTCCCGAATCTGCGCGGTGGTCATCGGGATGACTCGGCGGCCGAAGTTTGCTCGATCGGGGTAGCCGGGATGAGCACCGAAAGCAACGCCTGATTCTCGGCAGGCGTCGGCCAGACGTTTCATTCTCTCCGGGCTCCCCGCATGTGCTCCGCAAGCCACGTTCGCAGAATGAATCCAGGGCAGAATTGCGAGGTCCAGCGACAGACCCGCATCGCCTTCCTGTTCGCCCAAATCACAGTTCAGATCAATGCGACCGGAATGACTCATGGGTTACCCTTTGCCGGATCAGAAAGTCGCTCAGAAGTTCTGGCACCGGGCATTAATCCAGCCATCGTTATGGCATGATCAAGATCCGCACGCTGCTGCTGAAACAAACTCCGAGCCTCCTCCATGGTAGTTTCGATAAACCTCAGGAACTGCCCCGGTCGAGCCTGCGCGGCCAAAGGAAGATCAGCACTGATCACATGCGCGATGCGTCGATAGCCGCCGGTCGGAGCACTATCCGCCATCAGTAAAATTGGTCGACCATCCGGAGGCAATTGCAAGGTCCCCACAGCAGTGCCCTCTGACAGCATATCACTGGTGTTCTCAAGCGTTAATGGCGTTGCTGACAGTCGATACCCCATGCGGTCAGATTGCGATGTGATCAGGAACGACTCTTCGTGGAATCTCCTCTGACTGTCGCTCGACATCATCGAAAAATGTTCGCCCGGGAGAACTCTGAGTGTGACCACATCTCCGATCGGTAACGCGAGGGGTCTGGCGAACCAACCCGGAAACGAAACTTCAGCACGCTCGTTAACGACAGCCACCATTGCTTCCGCAGTTCTGAAATCCCCCATCGGCAGCTCGTCTCCACTCTTCAGGGATCGCCCATGGAGACCGCCAAGTTGAGCACGCAACAAAGTTGAACGGCTGCCCATGATCTCGGGAACGCTGAATCCTCCGGCCACCGCCAGATAACACCGGCACCCTCGCTGCGCTGTCTGGAATCGAATGCGAGTTCCCGCAGGAACCTGCACCGGACAATTCAGAGGAATGCAGAGCGGCTGAAGACCGGTCGTGATCGGAGAAAACTCTCCGCCAGTGATGGCGATCAGAGTCGAAGCCGAAAACTCCAGTTCGTCACCGCTCAGAGTCATCTCGAGCGTTGCCGCAGTCGGTGAGTTTCCAACCAGCCGGTTCGCAAGTTCATGCGAGAATCGATCCATGGCACCGCCCGTGGGGACTCCAAATTGCCGAAAACCGGGTCGCCCCAGATCCTGAATCGTTGTCAACAGCCCCGCACGAATGACTCGGACGATACTCATTGCTCATCCTGCCATCTGTGAAATTCTTCAGCACTAAGAGAAACGAAACGAACCAGATCCCCCGCCGTTAACAGGCAAGGTCGAGCCTGTTCTGCCCTGAACAGGCTGAGCGGAGTTCGCCCGATGATGTTCCATCCTCCGGGAGTTTCCTGCGAATAAATGCCAGCCTGGGCACCACCGATTGCGACTGATCCCCGGGGAACTTGAAGGCGCGGCGAACTTCTGCGAGGTGTCGCCAGCTCCGTCGGCAGTCCGGATAGATAGGGGAAGCCGGGCGAGAATCCTATCATGCGCACCGAGTATTCCGCGTCACAAAATCGTCGGATCACTTCTTCCTTCTCGAGTTGATGTCGCACAGCCACGTCGGTGAGATCCGGGGCCATGATTTCGTCAAAGCAAACGGGGATCTCAATAAGTTGCGGTGTCGCTGCAGGGCCATTCTCCGACCATTGCAATACGTCCTCAACTCTCCGCACCGCTTGCTGAAACGACATCTGGCTTGGGTAAAAATGTACCGTAATCGAATGGAACGCGGGCACAACAGAACTGAAGCCGCCCGCGCCGTCCGTAGCAGCCTTCTCGTTAAGCAAGTGCGTCAATCGCCGTACGAATCCACAGATTTCTGCGTCTTCAGGACCGCTCCACTGGATCAGCGCAGCGGAATCACCAAGCGGCCTAATGGACGGCATCATGAATCACAGGCCTTCCGTCAAAAAAACTGAAACAAAAACGCGGACTTCGCAGATCATCGCTATCCCCGAATCTTCCTATTCCCTCGTATGTTTCGGCAAGATTTGCCGCATGTGCAGATGTTTCTCGACTGTCAAGCTGGGGGAAGTGCGATTCCGGACGAACGAAATTACTGGCAAACGTGACCTTTCAGTCGATTGACAGACAGCCAGGTCTCTTTCTACAAAGAGTAGCTTGGAAGGGGCCATAATTGTTTTGTGGGGCTTGATTTTAAAGATCGACTCCCGAAGAATGTGATCGCTCCGTGGTGGCAGACGTAAGAATTTCAGGGATTTCCGGAGGTTTTAATGCTGACTGTGAAGAATTCTGTGCGAATTGTGGTTGCCGGCGCTGTAGCCGTC
>JBIIIF010000478.1:0-2571 GCA_044235005.1 Planctomycetaceae bacterium
GTGGAGCCATGGGGATTGATACGGGTTGCTTTCGAAATACAGATGCGGTAGGTATCGCGATCGGCAACTTTGCGACCGAAATGACAGCCTTGTACGTGAGTCAGACTCCGGGGTCCGAGGTTCCGGTTTTTCGCGATGAAGCAGTCTCCAACGGCATTGGCCCGGTCACCAGAACGGACCTGAAGTTCGGCGTGCTGTTTCTGGATGCAGACCTTGACGGTCGACTGGACCTGTTTGAAAACAACGGGCATCTGGAAGAAGACATCAAAGTCGTTCAGGCCAGTCAGCAGTATGAGCAGCCACCGCATCTGATCTGGAATTGCGGCACTGAGTTCGAGAACGAGTTTGTCATGCTGTCCGAAGCGAAGACCGGAGCTGACTTCCAGAAGCGAATGGTCGGGCGCGGTGCCACGATGGCCGACATCGATCGTGATGGAGATCTGGATCTGGCATTGTTCAGCTCGGGTGGCAAACCTCGATTGCTTCGCAACGATCAGAAGTCCGGGCATCACTGGCTGCAATTCAAGTTGCAGGGCACAACCTGCAATCGGGATGCGATTGGAGCCGAGGTGAAGGTCACGCTGCCGGATGGAACAGTGCTGACTCGGCTGGTGATACCAACTCGCAGTTATCAGTCGCAGGTCGAACTGCCTGTCACATTTGGACTCGGCAAAGTCGACTCAGTGAAAGACGTTACGATCCACTGGCCGGATGGTACCACGCAAGCTGTTCCGGTGGCAAAAGTTGATCAGCGACTGGACGTTGTGCAGAGTGCGAAGTAGTGATATTTAACGACGATTCCCCGCGCAACAAAGCAAGGCATTCTCCAGACATCGAACTTCCGCCGGATCATCGAACAACGCCGCTGATTGAGCTGCAATTCGAGCCCGAATTGACTGCCTGAAAGCCTGATCTTTGGCCAGCCGTACGGTTAGTGTAATATATTCGTCTGTCGTGTTGACAATGCAATCAATCATCTGCATCTTGCGATAGAGGCCGGTGAGAACGCAGTCGTTTCGTCCACTCCGGAACTCGACCTTTGATAACAACATGCGGCCCTGAGGATCGGCTTTCAGGATTCCTCGGAGCACGATGTCATCGTCAGGATGAAATTTAAACAACGACTGCGGGCAACCGTAAATTGGTCTCACGTCGTCGAGCCCGGCAGTCGGCGGATAGATTCCGGATCGGCAGGTACCTGTGGACGCTCGTAAGACGTCCCGGTGAGTGGCATTCGCACAAGCGTTTCCGTGTAGTGTTCCTGAGCATATGGTTCGTCCAGAAGTTCGCTCGACAGAAAGTAGTCCATCGTCGCGCTACCTGTCGTTTCCGGATGTCCCCATGTCACACACTGAACCGGCATCCTTTGGATTCAGGGCCAACCACCTGAGTGCATTTGATGGTGCCATGAAATCCCGAACCGCTTGCAATGCAGCAGGCGCCCCGATAACTTTTCGAGATCTTTGCTTCCGCAGTGGTCGTTGCCATTGCAAATTCCACCGGCTGCGGCCTTTCTTTGGGCCCGGCGTTCCTTTGTTTTGCAGTTCAGGAAGTCTCCATGAAGGGAAATATTCGGCACTCTGTTGTGTTCTGGTGCTTTAACATCGCCGGAGACATGTGGGATATCGACAAGACCTGCGAAATTGCCAAAAGTCTGGGCTGCGAGTCTGTGGAGATCTGTGGTCCTGCTGAATTCCCCACGATCAAAAAGCACGGCCTGACTTGTGCCCTCGCCGCTAACGGGATGCCTGGTGCACCGTTTATGAAGGGCCTGAATAATCTGGCCTATCATGCTCAGGTCATTGACGCCACCACGAAAATGATTGATGAATGCGCTAAGTATGGCATGCCGAGCGTGATTGCCTTCACCGGCTACAAGTGGCGTGATGCGGAAGATCCAAACAGCGGTGAGATTTCGCTCGAAGAAGGTGCCGATAACTGCGTTGCCGGCCTGAAGAAACTGGCTGTTCATGCAGAGAAGATGGGGGTCACCATCTGCCTCGAACACCTGAATACTCGCGATGGATCTCACCCGATGAAGGGCCATCCCGGATATCAGGGCGACGATATTGATTATGTGGCGAACATCGTTCGTCGAGTTGGCTCGCCACGTGTCAAACTTCTGTTTGATATCTACCACGTGCAGTTGATGAATGGCGACGTGATCCGCCGCCTGGAAGAAAACATCGACGTGATCGGTCATGTTCACACAGCGGGCAATCCCGGTCGTTGTGAACTGGATGAGAATCAGGAAATCAACTTCCCGCCGATTCTGCGAAAGCTGGTTGAACTGGGCTACAAAGGTTTTGTAGGACACGAATTCATACCGACTCGTGATCCTCTGGAAGGCCTGAAGCAGGCGGTTCAGGTTTGCGACGTCTGAGGCACCAGCGACCAAACGACCGACCCTCCAAACTATGGCGAGCGGTTGGCGTTAGCCGACCGGTATGTCGTTCTACCGGCCGGTTCACACCGGGCCGCTCGCCGAGTTGGTCTCTTATGTCTTTGCCGCTGACTACGTTTTGATCTCGCGAAGTCTGCACAAGCCATGCTCGTGATTTTTCAGAGCAT
>JBIIIF010000269.1:0-9273 GCA_044235005.1 Planctomycetaceae bacterium
CCTGACCGAGAAACAGTTGTTCGCCGCGATTGAGCGACATTGCAGCAATTTAACCAGCAATACTTTACCAGAAGCGCTGGCCGAGATTCGTCGGGGCGGCGGAATCGGACCGAACCGCAGCGTGCTTATTGTTCTGGATCAGTTCGAACAGTGGCTTCACGCGCATCCGGATCCGGCCGATACAGAGCTGGTGCGCTCGATACGCCAGTGCGACGGGGCAAGGGTACAGTGCGTTGTGCTCATTCGTGACGACTTCTGGCTGGCGTTGAATCGCTTTATGGAAGCTGTGGAATCGCCCCTGCAGCTTGGCAGAAATGCCATGATGATCGACCTGTTCGATCGTCGCCACGCGCGGAAAGTGCTGATCGAGTTTGGTCGCGGTTACGGTCAGCTTCCGCCAGCTCCCGAGCCCCCGGATCGTGATCAGGATCGCTTCATTGACGGAGCCATCGACAACCTGGCCCATGATGACAAAGTGATTCCGGTTCACCTGGCTTTGTTCGCGGAGATGGTGAAGTCGAAGGACTGGATTCCCGCGACCCTGCGAATTCTCGGCGGCACGGTCGGCATCGGAGCTCAGTTTCTCAACGACTCCTTCTCCGCCAGCTACGCGCCGGCTAATCAGAAAGCTCACGATGAAGCTGCGCGGCGCATCCTGAAAACTCTGGTGCCCGGGCTGGGAATTGAGATTAAAGCCAGTCGCAGAACTCGCGCAGAACTGCTGGCGGTCTCTGGCTACGAGGACGACCGAGCTCGATTCGATATGCTGATGATCATCATGGAATCGGATCTCAAGTTAATCAGCGCGACGGAATCATTGGACAGAACGCGATCCGAATCCAATCCGTCTATGACAGAGCAGACAACTTATCAACTGTCGCACGACTTCCTCGTGCCTTCGATTCGAGAATGGCTGACGGCCAAACAGCGTGAGTCATTTCGCGGTCGTCTGCATCAGCGACTGACCGAACAGGCCGGACTTTGGAGCCAGCAAAAAGAAAATCGTTTCCTTCCCGGATTCCGGGAGTGGATTCAGGTGCGCACGATGCTGCCGGCCAGTCAGTTGTCGGCCGAAGAAAAAGAGATGATGTCTGTCCGCGACCGAAAGTCGCTGACCTCAATTGTCGCGACCGCGACGATTCTGGTCGTGCTGGGGATTATTCTTTTCCGTTACGATCGGCAGGTTGGCGTCAATTCGCTGCGGGATCAGTTAATGACCGCAGATCCGGAACGACTTCCCGTGCTGATCGACGAACTGTCTCGGCATGGCGTGCTCGCGAAGACGGCTGTGGCCACTTCAATGAGCACGGCCGAGAAGGATTCCTCACAGGCCTTCGCTCTGCAACTGGCTCATCTGCGCTGGGATGATTCGACGCTTGAGAACGTGTTTGTTTCCGCATTGACGTCGTCAATCCCGGAGAATGCTGTCCTTGCGGGCGATGCCATGCAGCGATGGAGCAATGAAATCGTTCCGCGATGCTGGGAGATTGTTGAACAGGTTCAGAATTCTGATGATGGCGTAGTGCCGATTAACGATGACACCAGGTTTCATGCTTTGGTGCTTCTCGCAAAAATGGATCCACCGGCGGACGAACAGTCTTCAGCACGGTGGAACGTGGCCGCTGAAAGAATCGCGGAGATCCTGATTCACGCTTGTACGGGGCATCCTGATAAGTACAGTCTGATTTCCACTTCGCTGCAACCAGCCGCGAAACCAATGATTCCGCAACTCTCGAAAGTGCTGGGGGTGACCAGCGAGGATCTTCGTAACAGTTTCGCTCTGTCATTGCTGATTGATTATCTTGGGGATGATCACGCCACGCGAACACGACTTTCCCTCGACGCTTCAGACTGGCAGATTGAGCGTATGGTGCCAGCGATCAAAACGCTGGACATGAACGTCCTTAGGAATGTTCTGAATACCGAAGAGGAATACAAGGATTCTCCTCAGGAGCAAAACCGTGTCGCTCATCGCCGCGCAATGGCGATTGCGTTGCTGCTGAAGCACTCCGGGTCTGCGGAGACAGAGGTACCGTGGAAGCACTTCCAGCGCACAACAATCAGTCTTGCGAATACGACGCGATCTCAGGCGATGCGGCTTCTGGCGTTACTCAATGTCGCTCCGGAACGACTTTTGTCACGACTGCGTTCTGAAACAGATCCCGGCATTCAATATGCCCTGCTGATCTCTTTGGGAGACTACCGGGAACAGCAGATCCTTCGCCTTGAGGATGCTCGTGGTTTTGTCGCGTCACTTTATCGTGACACACCGGACGGCGGAGTGCATTCAGCCGCGGAATGGTTGTTGCGCCGCTGGGGAGTTCCTCAGCCAGCAGCCAATCTCCCCGCAGAAACCCCGGAGACTGCGTTCCGCGGACCTCAGCCGCCTCGCCAGTGGATGAAATCGCCTCGATTGGACACATGCGACGGTCATACACTGATTCGTGTCTCGGGAACGACGGACCCCAATGTCGGGCACGACTTCTTCATCGGCGCACATGAAGTGACTGTCGCTCAGGTGCATGAATTTGATCCGGCGATGTACAATGCCCCGGAGTATTCTCGAACGCCGGATTCTCCGATGTCCGTGGTGCAATGGCCTGATGCAACCAGATACTGCAACTGGTTGTCTCGACGCGAAGGGCTTCCCGAATTCTATCCTGCGGATGCCGCGAACTGGGAAGCTGAATCCGATGATTTCAGAAAGCCGGGCTATCGACTTCCAACGGTTGCCGAATGGAGGCTCGCGGCCCTCGCTGGCGTTGGTGGTGAACGATTCTACGGCACTGATCTGTCACTTCACACGCGATACAGTTGGTGTGATAAGAACAATTCTGACTATCTGCGTTCGATCGGGGCGCCCGTGCTGCGTTCCGATGGCACGGAAATTGTCGTCTCGAAACCGATTGGCCTACTCCGCCCGAACGACTTTGGCCTGTTTGATGTTCAGGGAAACGTTGCCGAATGGTGCAATGACAGCAATCCCGGAAATCGCAATGAAAGCGGCCAGCCGCTGGAACGAGCGATGATGGGCGGTGCGGCAGGCGGCAGCAGCTATTACGAAAACGCAGTTGAAGTGTCCTACATGCTGATGATCATTCAGTACAACTCACACGGATTCCGCGTCGCTCGCACCATCCCTGTGCCTTAGGCAGCGGCAAAGAAATAAAACACCAGCTTGGCGAGCGGCGCGGTGTGAACCGGCCGGTAGAACGGCATACCGGTTGGCTAACGCCAACCGCTCGCCATGAATTGGTGGGTAGGTTATTTGTTCGCTGGCGCCTTAGGATTTGACTCGAAGTCTTTTCCGTGAGTGGTGTCCCTGCGTGGGCTTGAGCGAACTTGCCACACCCTGCAAGTTGCACCGTTCTCCTGTAGGGTGTGACAAGTGAGCCTTCGCGAACGCAGGCTCACCGATCGAGGTCGTGCCGGCTACGGCAGCACTCCGCTATCCACGCAGAATATCTCGCACCACAGTGCCATGAACGTCCGTCAGCCGGAAGTCACGGCCCTGAAAGCGATACGTCAACTGCTCATGATTCACGCCCAGCAGATGCAGAATCGTGGCGTTCAGATCATGAATGTGAACCGGTTTGTCAACCACGTTATAGCTGAAGTCGTCGGTCTCGCCGTAGACCTGTCCGCCCTTGATGCCGCCACCCGCCATCCACATCGTGAAGTTGCGAGGATGATGGTCACGTCCGTAGTTATCCTTCGTCAGCGTTCCCTGGCTATAAACAGTGCGTCCAAATTCGCCGCCCCAGATCACCAGAGTATCGTCCAGCATTCCTCGCTGCTTCAAATCTTTCACGAGTGCCGCGCTCGGGCGATCGCAGGCCGGAGCCATTCCACGGATCGCATTGGGCAGTCCGCCGTGATGATCCCAGCCGCGCAGGAACACCTGAGTAAACGGGACTCCTCGTTCCGCCATTCTTCGCGCCAGCAGACAGTTATAGGCGAACGTTCCTGGCTCTTTGACTTCAGGCCCGTACATGTCCAGCACGCTTTGAGGCTCGTCGGAGATATCCGTCAGATCCGGAACCGACGTCTGCATGCGGAACGCCATCTCGTACTGAGAAATTCGAGACGCAATTTCCGGATCGCCGACAGCGTTCAGTCGATCGGTGTTCAGTTCGGCCAGCCCATCCAGCATGCGTCGGCGCGTTGCCGCATCAACACCGCTGGGGTTCGACAGATACAGCACGGGATCTCCCGAAGACCGCAGTGCCACACCGGCGTGGCGAGTCGACATAAAGCCACTCCCCCACAGTCGTGAGAACAACGCCTGAGTCTGAGCACCGCCGGGAATTCGTGAGTGCAACACAACGAACGCCGGCAGATCCTTGTTCGGACTCCCGAGGCCATAGGAAACCCAGGATCCCATGCTCGGTCGACCAGGCAACTGACTTCCGGTCTGAATGTAAGTGATCGCCGGGTCATGATTGATCGCTTCGGTATTCATCGTTTTCACGATGCAGATATCATTCACGATCGAAGCAATGTTCGGCAGCAGTTCGCTCACCCACGCACGATGCTCACCATGCTGGGCAAACTTAAAGATCGACGGAGCACAAGGCAGACGAGTCTGCCCCGACGTCATCGTGGTAATGCGCTGACCATTGCGAACGCTCTCCGGCAGGTCCTTGTCGAAGAAGTCGGCCAGTTTCGGCTTGTAATCGTACAAATCCAACTGCGACGGAGCGTCCGCCATGAACAGCCAGATCACTCGCTTCGCCGTCGGCGAATGATGCAGACTTGGCAATTCACCGAATGACGTCTTGACTGGCGTATTGGCAGACAGCAGATTCGGGTTCAGGACCGAAGCCAGTGCTGCAGTCCCGATACCAGCCGCTGACTGTCCGAAAAAGTAGCGGCGAGTCTGCTGTAATGCGTGTTGTGTCAATGGATGCATTTGAAAATCCTCTCAGTCGTCTGACGACGTTATTCCTTTGTGATTGCTTCGTCCAGGTTCAGCAGCAGGTTCGCCATCATGGTCATCGCGGCGTGAGTCGCGGGATCGATTCCTTCCGGACGCGGTGACGCCCCGATCACCAGCAGCTTTTCAGCTTCCGCCGGATTCGCCTGATAGTGTGCTAACTGCTCCGCATGAACTTTCCCCAATACGTTCAGTTCATGTTCGGACGGCACTCGCGCTGTACAAACTCGGAAGCCGAACAACAATTGATCCGCCGGATTGTCCCCACCCTCTTTGATCATGCGAGCCGCCAGATTCCGTGACGCTTCAACGTACTGCTCATCGTTCATCAGTACCAAAGCCTGCAGCGGAGTATTCGTGCGTGCCCGACGAGCCACACAGGTTTCACGCGACGGAGCATCGAACGCCATCAACGATGGCGGTGGCGCAGTTCGCTTCCAGAACGTATACAGACTGCGTCGATAAAGTGCCTCGCCCGCATCCCGTTTGTAATACTGAGTCGTGCTGCCCACGAACGCAACCGCTTCCCAGATCCCATCCGGCTGATATGGCTTAACGCTCTTGCCACCGAATTGTTCTGACAGCAAACCACTCATCGACAACGCACTGTCCCGAACAACTTCAGCGTCCAGACGGAAACGAGGACCACGGGCCAGCAGGTCGTTATTCGGGTCGATCTGAAGCAGTTCCGGGGAGACTCGCGACGACTGGCGATACGTTGCCGACATCACAATCAGCTTCTGCAACGCTTTAATGTTCCAGCCGCTTTCGACAAATTCGACGGCCAGCCAGTCCAGCAGCTCCGGATTCGTCGGCCACTGCCCCTGCAGACCAAAGTCTTCTGCCGTCTTGACAAGTCCCACGCCAAAATACTGCTGCCAGTAACGATTCACGGCCACGCGAGCGGTCAGCGGATGAGACGGATCGGTGAGCCATTTTGCCAGCCCCAGCCGATTTCGCGGAGCATCGGCAGGCATCGGCGGAAACACAGCTGGAACATTCGGTTCAACCTTTTCGCCGGGCATTGTGTACTCGCCGCGTTTCAAAACGAACGTCTCACGAGGCGTTGGCAGGTCCGCCATGATCATCGTGATCGCAATCGCTGCATCGATCTCATTTCTCTGTTTCGTCATTTCATCGATCTGCTTCTGCAGTGGCTCAAACGTCAGTCGAGTCTTAGGATGAATGAACTGCACAAAGTGATCGCGAATCAGTTTTGACTGCTCAGGTGTGCGTTTATCGGCGTCGACCTTGATCGCATCACGAACCGGCTGAGGCACCGTGGACTTCTCTACAGACTTGTCCGCCGCTTCCCACACCACCTGAGATTCAAACGACTGATTGCCCTGCAGCGTTTTTGTCACACTGCCCGCATGATCCCAGTAAACAGTGCCACCGAACTGAGTAAACGCCCAGCCATTCAGCTCTGCGCCCGCCGGGAGTCCGACATGAGCCGCGTTGACTTCCAGACGAACCCATTCACCAGCTTTCGGCAGCGGCCCCATTGAGCGATGCTCGGGAGTATCCCCCGCACCAAACGCAATCGTGTCTTCGCCCCAAAACGCGCGATGGTTCCAGTTGCCGTCATTAAACTGCAGCATCACCGTCTTCGGCGGGTTGGCGGGATCAATCCAGCAATAGGCAAACAGTTTATCGCCTTCACCAATCTTCAGCGTCGGCGCGGCACCGGTGAAGAAGTGCTGACTCATCGCATCAGCCTTACGTCGAGTTGCCTTCGTCCCGGTATGGACCGGATGATCAGGAGCCGTCACAAATTCCCACGGACTGTCGCCTTCCAGCTTCGCTCCGGTCGGGACATCATCTTCAATCCAGATGTAATCAGCAGGCTCGGGGGCCGCGACAACGGTCCCAGTTCCGGGATCGACATATTCAACAGTGGCGAGAGCCTTGTTGAGTTCTTCCCGAGTCACAGCCAGTTTCTGATCGAGTTCGTTCAGCTTTGCCGTCTGCTCGTCAGTCGGCACTTTAATTGTCGGCGGAGGGGCCAGCGCGTTTCCATCCATGGCTGCGTCGGCCGCTGCGTTGTAGAAGGCGAAGAGCTGGTAAAATTCCTTCTGAGAAACCGGGTCGAACTTGTGATCATGGCACACGGCACAGCCCAGAGTCATCCCCATGAAAATTGTCGACATGGTTTCTGTTCGATCGACGGCGTAGCGGACAAGAACTTCTTCGTTGATCGATCCACCTTCACTGGTCGTAACATTGCAACGATTAAAACCCGTGGCAATTTTCTGATCAATCGTCGCATTCGGAAGCAGGTCGCCCGCAAGTTGTTCAATCGTAAACTGATCGAACGGCTTATTCGCATTGAAAGCGCCAATCACCCATTCGCGATACTTCCACAAGGCACGTTCGTTGTCGAGATGCAGTCCGTGCGAATCTCCGTAGCGAACAAGGTCCAGCCAATAGCGAGTCATCTGTTCGCCGTAACGACCAGACGCCAACAATCGATCGACAAGCTTCTCGTAAGCATTGGGATCGGAGTCATTCACGAATGCGTCTACTTCCTGCGGTGTCGGCGGCAATCCTGTCAGATCCAGAGTCACTCGACGAATCAAACTGAAGCGATCCGCTTCCGGCGATGGCTTCAGCTCAGCCTTGTCCAGCTTTGCCATCACAAAGCGGTCGATCGGGTTTGCAGCCCAGTTTTCCTGACTGATCGCGGGCAGAGCAAGCCGTTGGGGACGAATGAACGACCAGTGCCCCTGATACTCGGCTCCCTGTTGAATCCAGCGTGTCAGCAGCTCCACCTGAGACGCCGAGAGTTTCCGACCAGTTTCAGGCGGCGGCATCACGAGATCTGCATCGGTCGACACGACGCGGGAGATCAAGTGGCTGTCTTCCGGCTTGCCGGGAACGATCGCAGTTAAGCCTGACTCCAGTTTGGTCGTGGCTCCGACATGGCCATCCAGTCGCAAGCCAGCTTTGCGTTCGGCACCATCGGGGCCATGGCATTTGTAGCACATGTCCGAAAGAATCGGACGAATTTCCCGGTTGAAGTCGACTCGATCATCGGCAGAAAGAAAATCGTTCACGCTGGCCAACAAGAAACATGTCAGCAGCAGCAAAGACTGAAAAATTGGGCGGGAACCAAGAGACATAGGAGTCCTCAGCGACGATTTGTGAGTCTTTAGGTAGGCTGAAAGTGAGGGAAGACGATTACCGCACAATTCTCTATGGTTGTCAATGAATCCGGGTATTTCAATACTAAACAAACGCTCTCCAAAGTCCGGTTCGAGCGATCAAAGCGACCGCTGGGACGCATCAACAACGGCGGCCCTTGGCGACAATCGTGTATTCCACGACAGTTCGGCCTGCAATAAGGCCTAAATAAGGGCTTCAGGGACAAAACGTCCATCGGCCCGAAGGGCGCGGCGCATCAGGGCTTTTGTTTAGGAGCCCAAAGTCCTTTTCTCTGGCCATTGAAGCGCAACCGTCGCTGAACCGAGTCCGTAGATTCAGTTCGTTCGATGAACTCCAGAAACGTTGGCGGTTGTTGCAAGCAAAAGAGTACGGCCACTGGTACACACAGACAACGGCTGGGCTTGAAAGCCCATCAGGCATTCAGCATCGCCCGAACATCGATCACCAGTGCCGGAAGCAGGATTCCCGAGGCCAGGTCGCCAGCTCGAAAAACACCATGCTCGACATAGGCTCCGTCACGCAGAACCAATACCGTGACCTGATTTTCCTGAGGATCAACAATCCAGTACTCGAGGATTCCCGCGCGGGCATAGTCGATGCGTTTGTCTTCGTAATCTCGCTGTCGGGCCTCTTTGCCAGGGCTTACGATCTCCACCGCAAGATCAAGATGAGAAGGATACTCAACATCCGGCGCGGGAGCATTTTCGGGCGAGATATAAAGCAGATCCGGCTCTCGAATCGTGCCGGGAAAGAGTCGTGTTGGGAGCGGTGCAAAAAGCGTGATTGAACCACTGGGTGCCGCTGCCTCGAACTTGCCGAGGATCCATCGAAGAATTCGTTGATGCTTGAGTGTGGGCATTGGCAAAATCTCCAGGCGTCCGTCAACCAGTTCGGCCATTCGGTTGGTGTGGAACTTCAGGAAATCTTCTTCGCTCCAACTGCCCTGCAACGGCAGCATGTACGCGGCTTCCCAGGCCGGTTCCCCGTTTGCAGACGGAATTTGCGGAGTTGTGACTGACATGCGGAATTCCTGACGACGACCAAAAAATCGACATCTCACCGCAGAGTTTAACTGACAGAAGCGTCGAGTGAAACGTTCCTATTGCCATTTCATCCGGTTCGCCGTGAGCATCACGTGCCGTCCTTTTCGCCGAAATTTGGGAATTTCGCCC
>JBIIIF010000270.1:0-9272 GCA_044235005.1 Planctomycetaceae bacterium
AACTCCCCTTGAAGACTACGAGGTTGATAGGCTGGCGGTGTAAGGCGCGAGAGCGTTTGAGCTGACCAGTACTAACGGAGAAATGTTTGGCCACTTTGATTAACGGTCAGTATTAAACTTAGACTTCATTAAACATAAACGCAGGGAAGGGCGGCTCCGCTGTCCTCCCTGTGGTTTCCCGGTGAATCACTTGCAAGGAAACACGCGTACCCATTCCGAACACGAACGTTAAGCTTGCAAGGCCAATGATAGTGCTTACAGGCGCGAAAGTAGGTCATGCCGGGATCTTCCATTAAGGCCAGACTCTTACGAGTTTGGCTTTTTTTATGCGCGCGCAGTTGGCGACGCCCAGTTGGGGGCGAGATTCCGCTCCTCAGTTTCGACAGGTCTGCGTATAATCTGGGTCGAGTCGTACCTGGGATTCAGCAACGGAGTGATGGTGGAGTGATGGTGATGTCGATTTCCTCGGGTGGATCTGGCGTGGATGTTTCGGTTCTCCAAAGGACTGTTTTGAGGCGAGCTATCGTTGGGATCCCGCTTCTCGGAGGATTGCTGACTTTGGGGGGAGTCGTCTTTCCGTTTCTTGCGCTCGGATCATCACTGCGGGATGGATCGCTGAAGGACGCCGTCGGCCAATCGGGATGGCGAGTGCAATCTGCGTCGGCGACTGGCGGATGGTTTGAACCCGTTACGTTTTTTGATGTACGGGTTTCGGATTCGGAAGGTAGGTTGGAGGCACGAATCGCTGAACTTCGGACGAATTGTACGCTGTCCGACATGTTTGGTGGTGGACCGGAACGGGGAAAGGTGACCTTAGTTCGGCCATCGATCGAGATCAAAGTTTCCGAGGGAGGAGAATGGCCGAGCTGTTCTTCCGGGTCTTCCAGAAGAGCGACCGATTTTTTTGTTGAACAGGGCTCTTTGAAAATAACATCACCCCTTCGGCGGATTCCGATCGTCGATGTTGCTGGGTGCAAAATGGCCGGGAGCGTGGGGCCGGACGAGTCTGGGGCTTCATGGTTGGTGGTTGAGCCTATGCAGGTTTTTGACCATGAGCCGGTGTCTGATCCTCAGTGCGAGCAGAATCTTGCGCTGATTGCTCCTATTCTGGCGCAGTCTACGGCAGTTTCGGGCTCCGCCTCTGTGTGGCTGGACAGAGTTCGGATTCCATTAGATGGCCGCCAAAGTTCTCCTTTCCCAATAAAGGGGCGGGCGGAGTTTCATTCTCTCGAAGCAAAACTTAGGAATGGTTGGGCGCGTCAGCTTTCTGCCTTGGGCGGGACTTTTTCGGGAGTCGAGTTACCAGAGCAGATTTCAATGCTTGAGAAGAGTACCGTCGACTTTGAAGTGACAGAGAAGGGTGTGCATCATAAAGGAACCGCTTTTTTATTGCCGGAAGTGGCTCCTGAGTTCAAAGTGGTTTCTTCCGGGTCTGTGTTTCTTGATGAAACACTGGAGCTGGAACTTTCTCTGGAATTGCCGATTCCATCCGACAACGAGGGACCCGTTTTGCAGTTTCTGCGAAAGGTTTCTTCATCGCCAATCTTATTGGCAGTGAAAGGAACTGTGTCATCACCAGTCGTGGGTTTGCCGGAAGGGGTTGATTTTCTGGGTGAGATCTCGCGAAGAGTGACACCGGCGCAGTACACGGCAGAGCCTTCTGGGGTGCCAACGTTCATTGCGGATTTAATCCAGGATGTAGTAAAGCCCGGTTCTGACAGCCAGGTGACGAAAAAGAATCTGGCGGGGAGCATTCTGAACCTGATTCGAGCTGTGGAAAAGCAGCGGAAGTAACTTCAGGCTATGCTCCGCGCCGCGCGGTGTGGATCGAGGCCGGCTGTTCGTAGGATATCGTTTGCGGATCAACTGAATAGCGGCCGCTCACGGAAGAAGGCTGTCGCCGTCATCATCGATCGATATTCACCGGAATGGGAATAACTTCATGCGGATCAATTCGTCAATACAGCAACTGGGCTCGTTGAAATGCCGAACGATTGATTCGCTTGATGAGGGAAGCACTCCAGAGTTGCTGGTCATTCTCAATCATGGTTTTGGAGCGTCCGGGGATGACTTGGCTGATTTTGGTCCGATGCTGATCGATTCAAGTCGTCTGATTCAATCGTGTTGCCGCTTTGTGTTTCCGGAAGCACCGATCGATCTGTCTCCTCTGGGAATGGCAGGAGGTCGCGCATGGTGGCCGATCAATATGGCGAAGCTGGCCGAGATAAACCAAACTCGAGACTACGACCAACTGATGCTCCTTGAGCCGCCAGGAATGAGAGAGGCTGAAGAAAAGCTATTTGAGACCGTAAAGGCCGCCATGGCTTTTTCCGGACTGGATGAAACTCGTGTGGTTCTGGGCGGGTTTTCTCAGGGGGCCATGGTCAGCACGAACCTTGTCCTGACGAGAAATCTGCGACCGGCCTTGTTGACGTTATTTTCGGGGACTTTGTTGAACCGCGAGCAGTGGCAGAAACTTGCCGCAGCACATTCAGGCTGCGAAGTGCTTCAGTCCCATGGCCGCCAGGACTTTGTCTTGCCGTTTGCCCCCGCCGTTGAGCTACAGAATATGCTGGCTGGCTCTGGCTTCAATGTCGAGTTCGTGGAATTCAACGGCCCCCACACGATTCCGATGAATGTTCTGCAGCGATTCTTGTTGCGCATCGAACAGTGCATCGAAAGAAACCGCGCGGTTAAGTGAACCTGAATGCCCGCAAGCTTTTGGGATTCTTTTGTTCGATGAATGCTAACGCCGCCGGATTCCAGATTCGGAAGAAAGCCTGTTGGCTTGAGGGATGCAACTCAAAGATTGACGAGCGCAATTCACGCCGCGCCAATGGCCACTCTCCTGTTGGTTCAGGCAAACTCTTGTAACAATTCCGTTGTGTCTGCGACGTAGTCCATGAGCATCCGGTATTTTACAGGGGTGGAAAAATGCAACGGCGGTCATTTCTTCAAACATCGACAGTTGCTTCTCTGGCTTCTCTTGCATCAGCAGAAGGCGCGAAGGCTGGGTTGGCGACGGATGAGACAGAGGGGGATCCGGTCGATCGTCTCACCAGTAACTTGAACCCACAAATTCAACATGCGCGGGATGTGGCTCTTGCGATATTGAAGCCAACCGCGTCGGAGTTGGAACGAGGGCTGCGATTGCATTCCGAATCGATCGTGTTTGATTCCTATGGATTCTCGCCTCGGGCTGCGATTAATGGAGAACTGCTGGCCGCCGAAATCGAAGCGGGAGCCTCGGACCAGGAGGTGGAGGATCTGCAGGAAGACATGACGATGACTCGTTATGTAACAGACGCGGCCGAGCAACAGGAATACAGGGACGCATGGCGGGCTTCCGGCGTCACCTGTATTTTTCAGAACGCCGGCCAGGAGTGTCAGGATCCACTCAGATTGATAAAGCGTTTGGCTCGATTCAGCTTTGCCACTGATCTTATGCGTGAGTTTGTCTGCAAGGCAGCGATCCCGGGTGACATTGAGACCGCAAAGGCTGCCGGGCGACATGCCCTTTATATGACCGGGAATGGTATCCCGTTGACGCAGGAATGGGATTCGAAAGAAGACGAGCTGGCGTACGTAAAGATCTTCTTTCAGCTTGGTATTCGCATGATGCACCTGACTTACCAGCGAAGAAACATGATCGGTGACGGGTGTGGCGAGACTTCCAATGCGGGTCTCAGTGACTTTGGGCGATACGCGATCGCGGAAATGAACCGCATTGGCGTCATTCCTGACTGTGCCCATTCGGGTTGGCAAACGAGTCTTGAAGCGGCCAAAGTCTCAACTCGGCCGGTTGTGGCCAGCCATTCCACCTGTGCGGCGATCCATCCCCACATACGAAGCAAGCCTGATGAAGTGATTCAGGCGATTGTCGATTCCGGAGGATATATCGGGATTTGCTGCATCTCAAAATTCCTGCGAGGCGCCGGTGATATTTCCGCGCTATTGGATCACATTCAACACGTAACGAAGAAGTTTGGCGTTGATCATGTGGCGATCGGAACAGACGTCGCTTATTCGTCTCAGAATTCATCTTCGGAGAGTCGTAAGCTGCCGAGACGCTCACGCTCACGTGAGCCTTTTCGTTCACTGTGGCCGAAAGATGATTTTGCGGAGACTTCGGAAATGACAACCAGCCTCGCATGGACGAACTGGCCGCTGTTTACCGTGGGGCTTATCCAGCGAGGTTATTCGGATGACGAGATTCGAAAGATTATCGGAGGCAACGTTATGCGAGTCGCGCGGGAATCCTTGAAGTGACTTATGCCGCTGCGGCTTGAATCAGGCGGCCTTCAGGCCTTCTGATTGTTGAAACTGTGGTCGATAGGTTGGATCATTGGTGCGATCGATCGTGTTTACTGCGGAGCGATCTCCTGACAGAATCTGGTGACCAATTGATTCGAGTCGCGACATTTCTGACTGCAACAAATCGGCCCATACAGTCAGATCTTCACGTGGTGTTTCTTCCGGAACGACCAGCGGCGTTCCGGCGATCAGCACGACTCGGGAGAATGGTTTGGGAATGATCATATCCGTCCAGCCACCGCCTACAGACCAGAACCGATCAGCCAGCAGGGCGCATGGGACAGCAGGTCGGCCAGAGCGGGATGAGATATAGATGATGCCTTCCTTCATCTGACGTCGAGGTCCGCGTGGCCCATCAGGTGTCATCGCGAGATGGAGTTCCGGTAAGCTCAGGATTTCTCGAACGGCCTCAAGTCCTCCTCGACTGGTACTGCCGCGAACCGGGCGAATTCCGGCCATCATGACGGAATCTGCAAGGTAGCCACCATCACGATGTTGGCTGATGAGGCCAGCGAGGCTGTATGTTCGCAACGAGAAAGCCGCGAGCACGATATGGTCGTGCCACATGCTGAAAGTGAACCGCTGCTTTCCTCGAGGTTTGACATAAGGAGTACCTTCTGGCTCAACGCAGTGGTGTTCCACGCGTACGAGCAGAAACAGCAGTCGAAGACAAACTGTGGCTGTCCACGACAGAATCAGGTTTAGCCATCGAGAGCGAATCTTCATGGGCCTCCACACCTTGGAAATGTGAAAACGGGGACAACGTTTCTCTTTATCCGCTACAGCATTCAGCAGCCAATCGGTTTTCTGCCGAGGTTTATGAGTTGCCGGGCCATCGAAAGAAGGGCGTCGTCTTCTGGAATGTATTGGCGGTTCTCAAAGAGCCCCGGTGAGTCTAAACATTCAGTGAATTCATGTTGAGACCAGTTCCTGCGGCACCCCTTCAACCCATGCGGTGCAAAACGCAGCACATCCGTTGCGTCCTGGGACAAGTTTATGACGCCGTCGGAAGCCTGTCGGGATGCTGTGGATTCCCGCATTCTGCACTTGGCATCATCAAAAAGGCGGTTAACATCCGTGTCCGTATTGGTCTGATGAACAGTATCGGGCGCCGCTGTCGCCAAAAATGCTGGGTTGGGAATGGCGATTGCTGTTCAGTAGTTGCCCACGTTTTGACGGCTCCAATTGGTCATCCAGCTTGGCCCGTTGTTGGAATTTTAAAAGTTTTCTGTCTGGGTTCTTTCGCTCGGATAGCCTTTCGGGGCAATTTGGGCGGTTTCTATCCCATGTCCGGGGGGTCCGGGCAATGCTCGCGATTTTCATATGGAGATGATCTGTCTGTTCTCCTGAATCCTTTCTTTTGCGAGCGAATCCTTGAAAACAGCATTGTCTGCGGAAGCCGACAGTGCTGTTTTCGTTTCTGCACCGCTTTTTTGGGCCTCGATCTCACTGGGCGTTAAAGTTTGTCTGCAGCCGGAATCTTATCCTTCCTGATCGTTGTGTTGGCGGTACTTTGATCATTCATTCACGTGAATAGGTCTTAACGTTTGGAAGTCGCCCTGATCCCAGCGTAGACTGTCGCCCCTCAAAACGTGTTTTTTCCGGGATTTTTCCTTACGCACCGCCAAGGCGGATATCCGGGTGTGCTCGAAGTGCGAGTTTCCATTGAGGGGACTGCCGTGGGGCCAAAAAGTGGTTTGGCAATGTTCGGTTGGCTGCAAAACACGTTGAGAGTATTCCCATCTAGTTTTCTCACGATGACCGGAGCGTCTTTTCATGTCATCCACCAATCGTCGCCAGTTTCTCAAGTCTGCCAGCCTTGCCGGTATCGCTTCAGCTTCGCTGCCATACTGGTTTTCGTCACAGTCAAAGGCTGCTTTCCGCAGTCCCAATGAGCGTCCTGTTTTAGGCTGCATCGGAACGGGTGACCGTTGGAATGCGGTCGGTCCGAATGCGATGAAGTTCTCCGACTGTGCGGCTGTCTGTGACGTTGATGTCGCTCATGTTGAAAAGGGAAAAGCCAAGGCGCTGGAACTGCAGAGCAAGCCCGGTGCTGAACGAACCGTCGACATGTATGAAGACTATCGACGAGTCCTGGATCGTAAGGACATTGATGTTGTCACGATCGTCACTCCGGATCATTGGCATACGAAGATTGCGATCGAAGCCATGAAGGCTGGCAAGGATGTCTATTGCGAAAAGCCGCTGACTCTGACCATTGAAGAAGGGAAACAGATTCGCAAAGTTCTGGAGGAGACCGGGCGAGTCTTTCAGGTAGGGACACAGCAGCGCAGTGAAATGGATTTGCGATTCCTGCATGCCGTTGCATTGATCCGTGAAGGACGCATCGGCGAATTGAAGACGGTTACGGTTGCGATTGGTGGAGCACCAGGCAGTGGTCCGATTGATGTCGCCGAAATTCCTAAAGGCCTGAACTGGGATATGTGGCTTGGACAGGCTCCAATGACGGAGTACCGCTTCAAAAAGACCGACGGTCGTTATGGAAACTCTCGATGCCATTATGAGTTCCGCTGGTGGTATGAATACTCCGGTGGCAAGATGACCGACTGGGGCGCGCATCATGTCGATATCGCAGCGTGGGCGTTTAACCTTGAGAACACGGGCCCTGTGAAGGTTGAGCCGGTAATGGCGAAGCATCCGGTGCCATTCGAAAACGGTATGCCAACAGATCCGACGCAGTACAACACGGCGACTCAATTCCATGTGACTGCGACATTCGCCAACAACGCGGTGCTGCATATTCGAGACCGCGCTGATGACCTTGGATTTGACAACGGCCTGATGCTCGAAGGAACAGATGGTCGCATCTTCGTGAATCGTGGCAAGCTGACAGGTGCTGCCGTGGACAGCATGAAAGAGAAGCCCCTGAAGGAAGAGACACTGAAGGCTTTGTACAAGGGCAAACAGCCTGGCAACCACATGAAGAATTTCTTCGAGTGCATTGTCGACAGGACACAGCCAATTAGTGATGTCCATAGTCATCATCGCGCGATGACCGTCTGCCACCTTGCGAATATCGCGATTCGACTGAATCGAACTTTGAATTGGGATCCTGATAAAGAGCAGATTGTGGGCGATCCACAAGCCGCACTCTGGCAGGCACGAGAGCAGCGTAAGGGTTACGAAATTCAGGTATGATCAGTCGCGGTTTGATTATTGAAGGTGTCGTGGTAGTCCCCGCGGCGCGGGTTGATTGAGCTGGCCGGTGTTCTCTTCGGAGCATTTTGTGGAACAATGCTTTCCAGAAACAGAATCGATGTTTGGCTTGTCCAGCATCGTGGATGTGTATGACCGAGATGATCTTTATGATTTCCTCGACAACGCGCGAATTGTGGAGCTCTCTCGCCTTGGCGGTGCAGCAGGCTTCGCAAGTCCGGAGAATGTCAGTCGGTCCACAGGGATCTCCGTTCGTCGGATACTCCGCCCCGGAATGACGGCCGTTGAAGTCGGTGTTGCGCTGGGGCGACGACTTGAGCAGGAGTCTGGACAACTGCTGCGTGAGTTCCCGCTCATTATGCTGTGCCACTCAAACACTGATCCGTCCGCATGTGAGAGACTGGCCGTTGAATTGTCAGAGAGTTTTGGAGTTCCTGCAGGCCGATTGCTGGCATTCAATTTCGGTTGCAGCGGTTTCCTGAAGCTGCTGCATGAGGCCGTGATTCATCTGGTTGGGGATGACAATCTTTCTCGCATCGTATTGTTGAACATTGAAACACCAGAGACCTGGCATGATTCCTCAGACCGGTTGTTCTGTGGGATCGTTGCAGCCGGTGCCACGGCTATGGTTCTGGAACGTGGAAAGGGTATCCCAGTCTCCACGGTTCGTTCCGAAGATTTTCCAGTTCCGGATCATCTGCGGCCGAATCCTGACCCTTTATTTCGCCGTGATACAACGGATGGCTTTTGTTTTCGAGGGCAGCCGATTCACAGGACTGTCATGAGAATGAATGCCGAGCCCGTGTTTCTGAACGGCATCGAGCTGATGTTGGCCGGATTGCGAACTGCGGCGTCTTCGATCGAAGTTCTCCCGGGGCAGCGCGTCATTGTGGTGCCGCATCAGCCCAGCGGTAAGCTGCTCAAGGCTCTGGTGGCTGCAGCGCGGGTTGAGTTTCCGGATTTCGAATACCTGAATAACCTGAAGACCTACGGGAATACGATTTCATCTTCTGTTCCGACGATCCTGTCGCGTCTGCCGCAGGTGCTTGAAGCCAATGGACTTCAGCCGCCGCGTGAAGGTGACCATATTATTCTTCTGGCGGCAGGGATCTGCATGGAAGAAATCGGTGATCACATGTCTGCAGGTCATGCGTGCCTGCAATGGGTTACTACCTCCGACACAGAGACGCAGGTGGAAGAAACGGTCCTTGCGCATGGCAGTGTTCCGGCTGTCTGAGTAGTCGCCACTTCTTTATCCCGGTGCGTGAATACCACAGCATTGCCATTGGTGTGATGAGCCCCTGCCCAAACTTTTGAGCTGATTTCGTCTAACGTGATGCCTGCCGGGAGTCCCGAGATGCTTCGACCGTTCTTGTTCAATAGGGTCTTGTCTCTTCTGGCTGGCCTGATCTGTCATCCGCTTTCCGCGGAAGACACCCGAGTGTGTGTTCAGGATGTCTTCTATCGGACAGACATAGAGACTCCGACGCCGGGCATGCACGACAAGTGCCGACTCGATATCAGTTACCCTGCTGGCGAGAAACAGTTTGCCACGATTGTCTGGTTTCATGGTGGCGGACTGACTGGCGGAAAACGTTCGATTCCACCGGAACTGGAACGCAGTGGAGTTGCCGTTGTTGCAGCCAGCTATCGTCTTCACCCGGACGTCAATGCGCCGGCTTACATTGAAGATGCGGCCGCCGCGATTGCCTGGACCGTGAAGCACATTGAAGAGCATGGTGGCTCTGCTGATCGCATTGTTGTCAGCGGGCATTCGGCCG
>JBIIIF010000479.1:0-2570 GCA_044235005.1 Planctomycetaceae bacterium
CAGTGCTCCCGATTATGGCTCTGAGGTTTCGAAAAGTGTGATAGCTCTCCGAAAGCTTAACCCACGTTTCTCGTGACCACTGGTCCTTCCATTTTGTCTACAAATTGCCGCGTTTTTTGCTGTCGGGTGTGCCAGTGAGCCTGCGCGAACGCAGGCACGCGGATTGCGTCTCCAATTGATTCAGCCGGAAGTTATCACGGCACTGTCTCTGAGGTCGCGGCAAGCCACATGACAGACGCGCCGCAGCGGTTATAGTATCCTGACGAGTCTGCCCACAGACTGAGTTCCTGTTCCACCACGATCGGTTGTCACGGCAACCTTGAGTGTTTTGCCGTCGCGGACTGACGGCCTGATGAGATCTTCTCATGTTTCGATTTATTCTGCGCAGCATTGCTCACTATCGACGTTCCCACTTGGTGGTCATGTTGGCAGTGGCGATTTCGACGGCCGTCATTGGCGGAGCTTTAATCGTTGGGGATTCTGTGCGAGCCAGCCTGAGGCAGATGACGCTCAGTCGGCTGGGCGGGATTACTCATGTGCTGCATTCGCCCCGCTTTGTCCGTGAGAAACTGGCTGATCAGATTTCAGAATCGCTGAAGTCGGCAGAACTCAAATCGTTGCGTTCCGTGCATGCGGCTCCTGCGATGCTGCTGCCAGCCAGCGTGGAAAAGAAAACGGCCACTGGGGAACTTCGTCGCGCGGCTTCTGTGACTGTTCTTGGTTTGAAGCCTGCAGACTGGGGAATGTTGGATTCCGCGGCTTCAGGCGGGGAGACATCGCAGCCATCAGAAGTCAAAGCCCCAACAGACGCCGGAATTGTGCTGGGGTATAAAACTGCGACTGAACTGGGAGCCGTTGTTGGTGATTCGGTTTCCGTCTGGGTGGAACTGCCTTCGTCGATTCCACGCGACAGCCTGCTGGGCGAACGTGAAGACACCACGATTGAAATCGTACTCACTGTGGAAGGAGTGCTTGCGGAGTCCGCAGGGGCCTCACGATTTTCTCTGCATCCAGCCCAGCAGTTGCCTTACAACGCATTTGTTTCGCTGGCGACATTTCAACAGCGCCTGAATCTGGAAGAGCGAGTCGCCAGTCGCCGCAACCCGATCGCTCGCCCAGCACGAGTCAACACCATTCTGGTAGGTGGCGACCAGCGGCCTGATCAATCTCTGTTGAAATCGGCCAGTGGTCTGATGCAGCTAATGAAGGACGATGTCCTTGCGGCGGACGAACTGCAGACGCAAGTGAAAAAGTCGATCTCGGCAGAAGACATCGGTCTGCGATTTCGCATCATCGAAGATCGAGGCTACATGTCTGTCGAAAGCGACAGCATGATTCTTGAAGACTCCATCGCCGAGGCGGTGCAGAAGGCAGCCGAAAACATCGGCATGAAGGCCGCACCGACACTGGTTTATCTGGCCAATGAGATCAATGCCTCAAAGCGTGAAGATAAGAATGCACGCTTCTCGATGTACTCCATCGTGGCGGGGCTCGATTTTGAGCAACCATCGCCGCTGGGACCGATTCTGCTCCATGATGGGACGCCGGTGCCAGCCCTGAAGGATGATGAGATTATCCTTTCCAACTGGCTGGCTGAAGATCTGGGAATTGGCGTTGGAGATACTGTTGATGCTCGCTGGCATGAAGTCGGCAGTCATGGTGATCTGCCGGAGACACACAAGACGTTCACCGTGCGAGGCATCCTGAAAGTCGACGATCCGATGTCCGTTGATCAGGATCTGACACCGTTTGTTGATGGCGTCACGAATGTGGATTCATTCGGGGACTGGGATCAGCCGTTCGATATGGAGATGGATCGCATCACCAGCCGCGATGATGAATACTGGGATGCTCATCGAGCAACCCCGAAGGCGTTTGTGTCGCTCGCGACGGCCGAGAAATTCTGGAGCAGTCGCTTTGGTCGATATACGTCGATTCGAGTGGCCTCAGAGGGAACAGTCCTTCCCAAAGATCGCATGGAGATCGTGCAATCTCGACTGGCCGATGAGACTCGCACATTGTTGAACCCGATCAAAATGGGCGTCGGCTTCCGGCCGATTCGTGCGGAGGGACTTCAGGCGTCGGTGGGAGCGAACGACTTCACGGGGCTCTTTATCGGCTTCAGTTTCTTTCTGATTCTGTCGGCGATCCTGCTGGCGGCGTTAATGTTTCAGCTCAGTGTTCGTCAGCGAGTTGCTCAAATCGGGCTGATGGAAGCGATTGGCTTTACGGAACGACGTGCTCGGCGGTTCTTCGTGATGGAAGGTCTGGCCGTGGCACTTCTGGGCAACATGCTGGGAGCGGTTCTGGCGGTGTATTTCGCGAAGCTGATGATTCTTGGACTCACGACATGGTGGTTCGGAGCCATCGGAACTCAGTTTCTACAACTCGATCTGCAGCCCGTGAAACTGATCATCGCGGCCGCGATCTCATTGTTTCTTTCAGGAGCTGTGATCTGGAATTCGGTGCGCCGCAGCACGCAGAGGTCTCCGCGTGAATTGCTGTCGGGACTTGGCTCCGATGATATGGAGATCCGCCGCCGTCCGATTATCAACGCGTTGATGTCCGTG
>JBIIIF010000271.1:0-9271 GCA_044235005.1 Planctomycetaceae bacterium
GTGCAAACAACTTCCCAAATCCATCCAGCTCCCGGAGGGGATTGGATTGCCAGGCTCGGAGTTGTATTCCGAAGTTCCACTTCTGCTTCAGTTCTCGGTGCTTGAAATCGCTCCGGAGGACCCTGCCGAGCAATATTTGATTCGACAGATTTCCGGGCTCAAGTTTGATGCATTTCGTAACGGAGATCCGCTGATCGTGCCTGTGTTCGGACGGGGCAGGGCTCTGGAGGTCATACCGGCAGCTCAGTTGAATGCTGATTTGATCCGCGAGCTGACCGAGTTTCTGTGCGGCGCTTGTTCCTGTCAGGTCAAAGAACAGAATCCGGGCTTTGATCTGCTGCTCACGACGGACTGGAATCGTGCCTTATTTGGGGAAGACGCTGAAGGACCTCCGGAAGAGGCCACTAATGGCAGCGGGCAGAAAAGAACGCCCGAGCTGATCCCAATTCCGCCCGGGCGTTCTAAAAGCAACCGCTGACACCGCTTCGATCGTCGTTCGACGACGGCCTTGAGCGGTCTCGTTAGAGAGATGATGTTTCAAGAACCTGAGTTGTCCATTTTCCTCCTTCGAGGGAGGTCAGGACCGCTTGATCACCGCCTTTGCGACGGGCTGCAGAAACCGACTTGTCGGCCTCGCGGATTAACGATTCAGCACGAGCAGTGTTCCCTGCCTGCGGTGAGAAATACGCCGCTCCGATACTGCAAGTGATCTTTCTGGCAGGATCTGTTGTCGACAACTCTGAGCGGATTCGGGCACGAATCTGATCGCAGACCATTGTGAGCATATCAGGATTCACGTCCTTGAGAGTGACAACAAATTCGTCGCCGCCATAGCGAACAACCGAGTCTGAAAGTCGGACGCATTCACGAAGAATTGTTGTGACCTTTTGCAGAAGCAGGTCGCAGAACTGAGGTCCAGCTTCCTGATTGAGCCCTCGAAAGTTATCAAGATCAATCAACAGGAGACCGATGGGAACGTGGTGCTGATGAGCCTGTTCAATGACAGAGCTCAACGCGGGTTCCAGCCATCCGCGGTTGAATGCACCTGTCAGGCTGTCTTTCCATGCAGCCTCTCGCGTATGAAGTGACTCCGCTGTCTCGAGCCGAATTCTCTCGAGACGGTCGATCCCCGGATTTGCATTGACAAGTCGTAACTGACTGGCCAGAGCAATCTGGCCCAACAGTTCCTGTGCTTCTGCAAGAATGGTTTCAAGTTCCGGAGCTCTCCCGACCTCAATTCCGAATGTCGCACTCAGTTCGCCGACTCGTGAATCGATATCCGCAAGGACGCGGAAGACATCGTTCGGTCGCAATGCAAAGACCTGCATCAGAAGTCGTTCAATATGCTCTCTGCTGCAACTGAGGTTGTGGCTCACCTCTTCGAGGTATTCAGACACGTGGGTCGCCGTAATCAACGCGGCAGGCAACGATGTGCTGGACACAAATTTGAGCGGCACAACTCGATGGGCTGAAGCGTGATGAACACCGATTGCGTCGATGAATTCACTCTCCAGATTCCACTTTCGACACAGTCCCTGGCTCACTTCCACATGAGTAAATCCAAGCCAATCCTGCTCTCGTTGACGCTGCGTACGTTCGTCTTCGGGTTCAAGAACATTTTCCACATAGGCTTCGCCAAGCGTATGCAGCAACGCCAGTCGGCCAATGTCCTGCAGAAGTCCGGCCAGAAACCAGTTTGCGGGATCCACCTTTCCGCCTTGACGCTCAGCCAGGGCTTCCGCCACAGCGGCTTGGGTCAGAGATTCTCTCCAGACCTTCTGATAACTGCGTCGCAGGTTGAACGAGTTGCGGTTCTGGTATTCGGCGAGACAAAATCCAAGCACGAGTGTACGAACCATGGTGGTCCCAAGTCTTGGCACGGCCTGCTCAATCGAACTTGCTCGCGTTCTCATCCCAAGCAGCGCGGAGTTTGCAGTCTTCAGGATGCGTCCTGTGATTGCGGGGTCTGTGCGAATCGTTTCGATCAGCAGGTCGTAGTTCGGATCAGGGTCGCGAGCGATCTCCACGATTCGGGCCGCTACTTCCGGGAGACTGGGAATTCGCTCTGATGCGAGAATGGATTCAAGAGAATAGGGCACGATCTGCTCCGGAGAATAATCGACAGGGAACTGCCTCGATACAGTATGAACCTGGCACATGAATGAGGTCGGTTGCATTTTTGCAGCATCGCTATCGGGTAAATGCCCAGTAACTTGCGGATCGATTTGCCCAATTCGCCCATATTCAATGAATACTGTCGGTCTTACCGATTTTGCGGAATTCGGATTCAACGCCGCGTGGAACGTCTTGAACTACCACATGTCAGGGTCGGGCAGGGTACTCGGAACAACGATTGAGATTGATACACCCAGTCAGGGCGACTTCTTCCTGACCGCTAAATTTGATTCATTCCGCCGTAACTGAGCAGTCCCTGAAATCACAATTTATGCGACATAACAACGGATTCCGGCAAATCATTACTGAGCACTGCTGACCACGTCGCTGTTTTTGCCGATAGCCGAATGCAGGTGCGTATTCTCTGCAAGGTGTGAACTGAGTCCGGGCGTTCGCGGGATACCCGCGTTTAGGATCGCTTCAAGCTTGGCGGAGCACAGATTAAATCGGCCACCACCACATTTTCTGTTCGGAAGCAGCTCAACTTCTGAGTCGCCGGTTGTCATCGGAGCGAGTTCTCATGCGTTGTTGGATACTTGCCTGCGGAATCATAATCATCTCTTCAGCCGCGTCATGTCACGCTCAGCACGGAGGATGGAAGTCCGATTATGCCGAAGCATCCGCTGCGGCTGAGAGGGACGGAATACCCATTCTTCTGCATTTCCAGGCTTGGTACTGTGGCCCGTGCCAGCGGATGGACCGAGATGTCTTCCCGCACGCAGATGTACAGAAAGCTTTATCCACCGGATTAGCTTCCGTAGAAATTGACGTTACGAAGGAACCGGACCTTGCCTCAAGGTTTGAAGCTTCAACGGTGCCGCGTGACGTAGTGGTGTTCGCTGACGGGACGGTCGAAACGCTGAACATTGGCTACATGAGCCGAGCGGCGTACGTTTCTCTTTTAAGGGATACGGCCGAGCGAGGCAAAACGAAGGTCAAAGTGAAGCCTCGAAAGGAAGAGGAGAAGCCGAAGAGCAACGACGAGCCCGTTCCCAATCCGGCAGATCCATCATCGCAAAGCTCATCCCCTCAGTCCCCTGTCGAAGGCGAGTCCGAAAAGACAGTGAAGCCAGAGCCTCAAAACTCTGAACCAACGAACGAGTCACTGATAACGGGACTGGATGGGTATTGTCCCGTTCGACTCCACGATGCTCGAGAATGGACACCTGGCCTCGATTCAATCGTCGCGGATTATCGAGATATTCGCTATCGATTTACGTCTGAGTCCGATCGAGACAAGTTCTTGAAAAACCCGGTCGCGTATGCTCCGCAGGATCTGGGCTGTGATCCTATTGTTCTTACGAAGGAGGGCAAGGCCATCGCGGGCCGGATTCAGTACGGTGCATTCTTCGACCAGCGTCTCTATCTGTTCAAGTCGCAGGAGAATCGAGAACTCTTCAAGAAATCGCCATTGTTGTATATCGAGATTCGCAGCGCGCTGAAGGCAGATCAGATCGAAGACATTCGAAGACAATGATCTGCAGCAATTGACATGTCGGTCTTTACGGCTTCAGCATTGACTGCAGTTCTTTAAGCGTGGTTTTTGCTGTCGCAGTTGTACTGACGACTTTGCCCTTCGCATCGATTAGCCATACCGATGGGGCACGAGCAACTCCCCAGAATCGAATCAGAGGGCTGTCCCAGGATCTTTGTTGCACATTAGGAAAGAAGATCTGCTGGCCCGGGACATTGTTCATTTCCATGAAAGAATTCAATGTCGATTCGTCCTCATCGAGGGCAACTCCGACAATGCGTAATTGATCAGCAGGCCATTGAGCGCGAATCTTCTCGAGTACAGGGAGCAGCCCCTCAGAGAATTCCGGGCTGTCTGACTCCCAGAAGTAGATCAGGGTGGCTTTCCCTGGAAACTCATCTGCAGAAACAAATCCACCATCAGCGGTCGGTCCCGAGAATTGAGATAACTGCTGACCGACAAGTGACAACCGACGCAAAGATGCCGTAGCGTTCTGCCCCTGTTCTGTCTTGCCAAATTTTTCTGCCAGGGTCGTATAGCAGAGCTTACATTCAGTCATCAGCCGCTGAGACAGTTCACGATCGTCTGTGGCATTGGCGTGCAGTTCACAACTTCGTGCGGCTCCGAATAGAAGACTCACGGCTCGTTGGTTCTGCTCCGGGAAACGGTCTGCAAATTCGCGAGCCCAGCGCGACAAAGTTTCGAACCAGACCGGCTGGGTCTTTCCGCGCAAACCTGCCTGAGTATGTGCAAACTTTGCGATCATGTAGACACCCTCAGCCGCAGCAACTGACTTCGGATCGCGATCATTCAGTGCCTGAACATCCGTGTAAAGCTGATCGATTTCGGCCTTGCCACCTAACAGCGCCAGTTGAAATCTCGCTTCCAGAAGTTGCCCGATCGCCTGATGAAACTGAGGCTTGCGACTTTCATCGTCCATGGTCATCCGAAGCACGTTCGTCGCCATTTCAACAACCCGCTCATTTCTTTCTCTGCGCGCTGCATTTGCGTCTTTGGTGTCCGCAGGAAAAGGAGCAATGCGAAGACGCTGAATCTCCTTCAAAGTCTTGGTGGCATCGTCGTCAGGAAATGCCGATTTCTCACCAGCCTTACCTGCCTCCTCATTTGCGCTGGTGGTTTCAGCCGCCGACGCCTTGGCGGGGCTTTCGATCGAGGCTGTAATTGCCTTAACCGATGTTCCGGAGGAAGGAGTGTCTTCAGCAGTCTGGATTTCTGCGGAGCGCTTTTCTGTGGCATTCTGTGGCGTTTGAGAAACGCTGCCCTCGTCACCACCGCCGCAGCCCAGAATCGCCCCGGCAATTAACAATGAACCAGAAAGTTGCTGAAATCGAATCATGGACATCAACGTCGATCCTTCGCTGCGTCGGCCTAAACTCCTAAATCTGCCCTCTGGGCATCGACCCTCGTTCTAATGAAAAAACGAATTTGTGGAAATACGAATTTGTTGGGCGCAGTCTGCAGTGGCATGTTCGTTGCTCTGCCTCCTGATTGTGGAATCGGCCTGCATCTTTCGATAGCCTTCGTCGGTTGGTGCTCACTGGAGCCACCTGAGACTCTTCTGCGGGCGGCAAAAAATTGAGGTCGGGTGTCCGCAGGTTCTGCCTTCGGGTTCTAACCTTAATCGTGGCTTCGTAAAGATTATTCCAGTTCATGGCCCTCAACAGCCCTGATAGCGACGTTCTTTAAGGATACGACTCGGTGACTTCTTCAAAAACGGCAGTTGCGGTTGACCCCAGCCAGTTACATGTGCTTGCCATCCACGCTCATCCGGACGACATCGAATTCCAATGTGCTGGTACATTAATGAGGCTAAAGAGGCTGGGATGTCGCATTTCCGTTGCCACGATGACCCCGGGTGACTGTGGCAGCGCGGAGCACAGTTGTGAAGAGATCGCAGCGATACGCCGCGAAGAGGCTCGAAAGGCGGCGGCGATTATTCAGGCCGAATGTCATTGCCTTGAATTCCGCGATCTCTCGATTGTTTTTGATAACGACAGTCGTCGACGTATGACAGAGTTTCTTCGCCGCACGGCCCCCGACATTATTCTGACTGCTCCGCCGATCGACTATATGCACGATCACGAGATCACCAGTGCGCTGGTTCGCGATGCTTGTTTTAGTGCATCGGTGCCAAATTACCGAACTTGTCAGTGGGATCCTGCACCGCCCACCAAAAAAATCCCGTGGCTCTATTACGTTGATCCGATTGAGGGAATTGATCACTTTGGCAATCGAATCCCGACTGATTTTGTAGTTGACGTTAGTGAAGATTTCGCCGCGAAACTCGATTCTTTGGCATGTCATGCCAGCCAACGTGAATGGTTACGCCGACAGCACGGCATGGACGAATATCTTGAGGCGTGTAAACGCTGGAGCAGCCAGCGCGGAAGTGAAATCGGCGTAAAATTCGGGGAGGGATTCCGTCAATACAAAGGACATCCGCATCCTTCAACTAATATCCTGGGTGAATTGCTGGGGCTCTAACGTCTGCCGGGAGAAAGCCCTCAGGCAAAAATGTTAAGAATTTTCGGAGCTGTGAGCCGAGTTTTGCGGCAGGGAAAAGTTCAGGAAAAGGCGTAAACATCGGCCTTCAGCCGCTGTGGAGCGATCGAGTGGATTCCAATTCATGAAAACTCAAGTTGAGTAATCCAGCCCGGATTCGCAACATTTCTGCTGCGTGCTATGCTTTTCTGAACCGATGTCCTTTCCATCCGTGCGTAATCCACTGTTTTGTTTCCGAGAGAGTTCGATCCATGTCAGACCACGCTTCCCATGATGCTGCTTCTGCCTCACAGGACGCTCCGCTGTTTTCTGCGTTGGAAGTTGAACAGTTCTCTGCGGATGATGTGACGGCTGGCAGCGCAATTGGAAAGATGCTGTCTGCTCTGTTCCTGTACACGATCGTCGCGATGGGAATTGCTGGATGGTGGACACATACATCGATCGTTGCAGATAACGCATGGTCAGGTTCTGAGCAGGGGGAAGCAGCCGATTCGGCAGCGGACAAAGCCGCTCATTGATTTTCGCTGAGGCCGATCGCCGTTGCGGTTGCGTATTCGCGAGCATGTGAAATGGTGATCATAATCTGGGCAATTTTTTGTTCATTCGCTATTCGCCCGGCTTCTCCGCTGAGTTTCACTGTTGGTTGCCCGGTGTGGAGCGCGACGATCTCCACATCGTGAAAAGTAATTCCCTGGACGAATCCAGTGCCCAGTACTTTTACGACGGCCTCTTTTGCAGCCCAGCGCCCAGCAAAGCGAACGGCTGAATCTCGATGCCGCATCGCGTACTCAATTTCCACCGGCGTGTAACATCTCTGCAAAAAATGATCGCCATGGCGCTCGATCATGCTGCGAATCCGCTCGATCTCAACAATGTCAGTTCCAATGCCGAGTATCATTGTTCTCTACACAATCAGGCAGATAGAAGTCGGGCGGCCGATCAGGGGACTTTTTGTTTTCAGAGCCGGAACATAGCGATTATGATTCGCTAGCTGGTCGATATGATGGCTACGAATAGCATTCGGTGCGAACGAACTGGAACAGTTTCAAGAATGTGCGTTCCCGGTTCCGGACACGGGAACGCACTGCTCCGTTGAGCATCAATCAAGCGCCGTATTTCTCAAGGCGCCCTGCATGGGCCAGAGCCTGAAGCATCAGATACTTGGCTTCGAACATGCCCAGTTCGCCAACTCGACAGGCTGACTCACCGAACTGCTTCGATCCATCGAAGCGGCAAATGTCAGACACAAGCATGGTTGGGACCGGATGGCCACTGTGAGACTTCATCTTTGCGGGAGTGCTGTGGTCTCCTGAAATAATCAGCACGTCCGGCTTGAGAGCGTTGATTCGCGGAATCGCTGAATCATATTCCTCTGTCCGCTTTACCTTCGCCTCGAAGTTACCATCCTCGCCAGTGCTGTCCGTGTATTTGAAGTGAATGAAGAAGAAGTCATATTTCGACCAGTTCTCTTCGAGACACTTCATCTGATCGTCCAGCGTGTGTCCGGCATCCAGGATTTCCATATCGACCAGGCGTGCGAGGCCACGGTACATCGGATACACGGCAATTGCCGCTGCTCGAGTTCCGTAGACTTCCTGAAATTTTGGTATTGGAGGCATCTTTGCAATCCCCCGCATTGTCAGCAGATTCGCCGGTGCATCATCTTTCAGGACGATTGCCGCCTGCCGTATGAACTCGGCCAGAATCTCGGCTGTTTTCTGTGAAGCCGCATCAGCCCCCTGTGGCTTTAGTGGAGCCGCTCCGGTTCTTTGAGGGTCTGTGTCATTGACGCTGCCCCCAAGTCCATCGCCGCGAATCACGATGACCAGCCGATACTCCTTCACATGACGCACAAAGACTTCGACGCCAGGAATGGTGATCTTGTCCAGCTTTTCGCAGAGCTTTGCGGCAATGTCACTGGAGATTCGTCCTGCTCGACGATCGGTGATAATACCGTTGGAGTCAACCGTGCAGAAATTTCCTCGAACCGCTACATCGCGGTCTGTCAGCGCGAAATCAATGCCCAGTGCTTCTAGAACGCCACGGCCAATGTCGTACTTCAGAGGGTCGTATCCGAATAATCCCAAATGGCCCGGCCCGCTTCCTGGAGCGATCCCAGGCAGAACAGGAATGCTCATTCCCAAAACGCCTCTTTGTGCCAAGGCATCAAGATTGGGTGTATTGGCCGTTTCCAGTTCTGTTTTTCCACCCGGCTCTAAAGGCAAGCCACCAAGACCATCAGCCACATAGAGTACGATTTTTGAATCAGAAGCACGCTGCAATCGTCGTGTTAAATCATGTATGTCGGTCATCGAAGGCCGTTCCTGATACGATAAAGATGGAGCCATTTAGAAACAGAGGATGCAAAATCGTCACGGCAATATCCATGATCTCCTGCAGCCTGACATGAACACAGCGACAGGTTACAAAGCCTGCCGTGGAATCAAAGTGAGTCAAAAGATTCGTATCGCAGATGAGATGACCCTTGTTCAGTCACATTCGATTGCCAGCGTTGTTCCTGCAGGCTCCCCTGCCAGATTTTCTTATTCATTCAGGTTGGCTGAATGGACTCCACTGAAAGCATGCGAAGTGAATGAAAGCGGACTTGGCCGCCCGGTTTTGAGACAAAAGATCTCGAAATCTGCGAGAAGTTGACAAGTTGCTCGCGGTTGTTGCAGTTCAAACTTAGGGTCCTATAATCCGCCGGGCAGTCGAGAAGATCGTATCACCGATCTTCTCCATCGCCTCCATGACGTGTTTTCCTAACCTTGATTTCCGCGGGAGGAGCGTGACTCTTGGACGCTCTGCTTCGAACGTTGAGCCTGCCGGCTCAGATCCTCTCCAGAGTTCCCGGACTTGGTCCGCTGGTCAAAGTCTGTTCAACGACGGTTGGGCAAAAGATTCTGATGGCGATCTCCGGGCTATCTCTCTGTGGTTTCCTGGTCGCTCATCTGGCTGGGAATCTGAAACTGTATGCGGGTGAGCAATCGTTCAATGATTATGCTCATGCTCTGCATAGTCTTGGGCCGTTGCTGGCTGCGGCTGAAATTGGGCTGTTCGCCATGTTCGCCCTGCATATCGGGCTGGCTGTTTCCACGG
>JBIIIF010000480.1:0-2565 GCA_044235005.1 Planctomycetaceae bacterium
TACGGCGGAGTTTCTTCGATGCGGTTGTATTCGATCGTCCCGCCGGCTCCTGTGAAGCTTTCGACGTACAGATAGATCGGTGTTTCGTCTGAGGCCGTGTTGTTCAGCGAGTCGCTGCCGCCCGTGGGCTCGTCATCGCGGTCGGTTGTGTTGAAGTACCGTTCGGTCTTCAGAACAATCGCCGTTCCCAGTTCTCCGGATCGATAGTCCCGAGAACTCCCATCAAAACGTTCCTTCAGGAAAACGGTGTTCGTGACAGGCGTGTCAGCATTCATCGAATACTGAAACGCTTCGTTGTATCGGGTGTGTTCCGAATACGTGTCGGTGAAGTGAGCCGTGTGATACAAGTTTCCCGGCACATCATTGTGACTGTACTGATCCCGGACCATGCTGACATCGGTGCCGGAACTTTTCGAATTGCCAAACTCCAGATCGGTCCTTTCCGTGCCCAAAGCGACGACGAAATGAACGTTCGATGAAGTCTGTTTTTTATCGCTGTCGGCAATCAGAATGTACCCGTGTGAAGATCGAGTCTTCTCAGAGAACGAAAAGTCTTTGCTGACGTTGCTGGAATTCGATGTATTCAGAGAAACCTGGATACCGGTCGGATTGTCCTGAATCATATCTGACGCCGATTGGCGACCAGGCTTCGAACCGTGTGATTCCGTGTTGATTTCTCCGCCGTCTCCTGGTGCCGTTGAAGGTTCGGCCGCGAAGGAAACGGGATGCTCCTCATCGCTGTCGCTGCGAGTTGTGTTGACTGGGGAATCGACCAACTCGCTGTCGGACGATGCAGAATCGGTGCCGACTTTGATTCCAAACCAAAATGAAAACCCGGCTGAGGCGGAAGCTTTGTCGGAGTTATCGACATGGATTCGCAAGTGTTCATCCGTGTCGTCATCTTCACTGCCGCTGGACTGATTCAGGTCTCCCTTGATTGATGAGGTTGCTCATTGGGAAATAAACCTTTTCGCCAGCCCAAAACTCAAATAAACGGTTCCTGACACCTTTTGTACCATCTGAATGACGAACCCCCTATCACAAAACGCTCTGCAGCAGCAGTGCCGAACACTAAGGGGTCAAGTCTTATTAGAAAACTAGACCTGCCCCCCTTACGAGCCCTCCACTGCGATATCAATGAGGTCCGTCCGATGCATCCACTTTTTGTGTCGAAACTGACGCACACGCGTTAAATAATTGCTCCCACTCCTTTCCTGCGGACTCACAAACCACAAAATGCAATCCGAGGCGTTTTTTGCGCATTCCTTCCAGTAATTCTTGTCCAACGCCAGCGGAGATCAGGCATGCAGTACCATTTTTTGCATCGAGATATGTTTCAGTACACCATCGATCGAATGGGTCCCAAGACTCACTTGTCGCCTGCTTCCTTCTTTCCTCTGGTGATGGATACGGGTAAGGGCTCAACGCTAGAATTTCATCAGGCGACCACCACAGGCGAGTCTTCGCCCAACTGTACGATGGTCGTTCGAGGATGAGGGTTCCTTGAGTCAGGTCTACCGTCTCGGCTGTACGCTTCCGTCCGGATCGCTCCATTAGTTTCTCAAAACGCTTTTCATTGGCGAAGTTTGCCCTCCAGATCTGAGCGATCGAAGTGGCAATAAAAAATGGAAAAATGAACGGTAACGCAAGCAATTTGAAAATCTGAGTCAACATCCAGTATAGCTCCTCGATCAACTATTCATTCGTCAGCCCCCGGTACGTCAGCCAACTCGCGATAAGTCCTGTATCGATCACGATCGGCAATGCCGCAGCACCTCCCGCGTTGAACCAAGCCCAACCTGCTCCTGTTGCACAGTTGGTGGTTGTTCCTGCAAAAATTGCTTGTTGCGAGTTCAGCACAGGTACCGTAAATGTGCGTAACCACGCTCCGTACCCCAGTCTCTGCGCCGAGCTTGTCCACTCTACGGCTCGGAATACACCGCTGCCTCTAGATGTAGCGTGCCACCATGTCGTTCCACGCGTCCACGCAAAGTGCCCATTCCTTGCTACGCCAATTGAAATTTGAGGCATCGTGCCAGCCGCCACAGCTGCAGCAGTGGCACCAACAGCAACAGCCAACGCGCCACGCGTGCCATAGTAGTAGAAACCATCATCATTCGCGGTCAATCCGAGCGGGCCATTTTCGTAGGCAGCAGCGTAAAATTGCTGCGCGAGCACATCGTTACCAATCAAATCGTGAAACATTCCAGCAAAACCATCTCCGATGGAGCCAATTTCGCCCGCAAACGTATGTCCAAATTGGCCCAAGTCGAACCAGCTTCCGTCAAAGAAAGCAGATTCACTCGTTTGCCACTCGATGGGGTCTTCCTCTGCCCCCGTTTGTGCCTCTTGGTTGATTTGGTTGAGCTGACTTTGAGTCACTCCTGCGTTCATTGCGTTTGTGGCTAACGTGTTCAGGATTCCCTGTTCACTGGCGATCAAGCCCTCCAGATAAGTTCGCATTCCCGGGTCTATGGGTTCGTTCAACCGGGCTTCCCAGCGAGCGATCTTGGTGGCTCGATCGCGGTATTCCGCAAGGATCTCCTCGACAGACCGTTGCTGCTC
>JBIIIF010000272.1:0-9245 GCA_044235005.1 Planctomycetaceae bacterium
TGAAACTTGTGATCACACTTGTGAGCCTGATGTTCTTTGGCGATTGGCCTCAGTTTCGAGGACCGAATTCTGATGGACACGTAACGGGACCAGAAACTCCTCAGCAGTGGTCCGAAACAGAGAACGTCGTTTGGAAAGTTCCCGTCGCTGGGCTGGGTTGGTCCTCGCCGTCTCTGGCTGGTGGCAGAGTCTTTTTGACAACCGCGGTGCAGGACGGCGATCAGCTTTCGTTGCGGGCACTCGCCCTTGACTCAAAAACGGGGCAGACAATCTGGGATCGTGAAGTTCGGCGCGTGGAATCAGTTCCGTCGATTCATGCCAAGAATAGTCATGCCAGCCCGACGCCGATCGTTGATGACGGCAGCGTCTTTGTGCATTTCGGGGCACTTGGAATGGCTCGCCTGGCCGCGACAGATGGCAGCATCGAATGGATGAACAATGAACTGCAGTACAATCCGCTTCACGGCAGTGGTGGCTCCCCGGTTCTGATGAATGGCAAGCTGGTGGTCTCATGTGACGGTACTTCCGATCCCTTCGTGGCCGCAGTCGACGCCGAGACAGGGAAAATCGCCTGGCGAACTCCTCGGTCAGTGGCCGCTCGCATCACCCACTCCTTCGTGACTGCTGCCGTCGCTGTTGTTGACGGCAAAGCGCAGGTGTTTGCGCCGGGGCCGGATCATCTCGCAGTTTACGATCTGGAGACGGGAACCGAGATCTGCAAAGTCCGTGCGCCGGGCTGGTCCGTGGTTCCTCAACCCGCCATCGGGCACGGACTGGTTTTCTATAATCATGATTACGACAACCCGGAACTGATGGCGGTGCGTTTGGGAGGTTCCGGGGACATCACGGACACACATGTGGCGTGGCGAATCAATCGCGGTGCCCCGAGCACTCCTTCGCCGTTGCTTGTGGGTGATGAGCTCTATTTCGTCGCAGACAATGGGATCGCTTCCTGCGTTGATGCAAAGACCGGTGAGCGTCACTGGATGGAACGGTTGGGAGGAAACTTTTCGGCGTCACCGGTCCTGGCGAACGGTCGTGTTCTGTTTCTGAATGAAGCCGGAGTTGCGACGTGGGTCAAGACGGGCGTCAAATTCGAGGCACTCGGCCAGAACGAGTTGCCCGGGCGGACCTTTGCAACACCGGCCTTTGCCGATGGCGCGATGTACCTGCGGACCGATACAACTTTGTACAAGATCGCGAAGTAACTCGCAGTGTCACTGTTCGCTGTTCGCATCTTGCAACAACCGCCAGGGCAGCGGCAAAGAAATAAGAGACCAGCTTGGCGAGCGGCCCGGTGTGAACCGGCCGGCAGAACGACATACCGGTCGGCTAACGCCAACCGCTCGCCATGAGTTGGTGGGTAGGTTACTTGTTCCCCGGGGCCTAAGGCCATGCTTTGGTGCGCGGCTGACCAGGGCTGCCGTGTTGCGCATTTCCTGAACTCTGATAGCGGCAGAGTCACGGTCCGGGGCGACGTTTTTGAGCAGCCGCGAGTCTGGTCAGAATGCGATCGAGCTGATTCGAAAAGTCCTGCTTATTTCTGGCACTATATGCAGCGGGACCGCCGGTTTCGAGTCCTGAACCACGAAGCTCATCCATCAGGTTCCGCGCGGCCAGACGTGATCCCACATTCTCTGCGTCAAGGACTTCACCGCGAGGATCCAGGACTGTTGCTCCCTTGGCCACAGCAGCAGCAGCCAGTGGAATGTCGGCGGAGATGACCAGATCTCCGGCGTTCAGCAGCTCTACAATTCGACGATCGGCGATGTCCGCTCCGGCTCCGACTAATTCGAAACGAATCAGATCCGATTTCGGAATCCACATCATCTGATTGGCCACCAGAGTCATGCGAATCTGCAGGCGTTTGGAAACTTTGTACAAGACTTCCCTGGCGTCCACCGGGCAGGCGTCGGCATCAACCCAAATCTCCATGAAACCCTGACCCTTTCAGAAAATAAAGCCGGACGGCGGAAACCGTAAATCTAGCAAACGCGAACATCGGTCGCGCGACCGAGAGATTCGTTTTGAAGAATAAGCAGCCAATCTCAACAGCTCAGTCGCTTGGAAATGTCATGCAAAAAATCTGGGTACGGCCGCTTCTGCTCGAAAGTTGAGTCGAGAATCAGGGCAGGAAAGTCCGGAATCTGCCGGGATTGCGGAATCTCACAGGCTGAAACTGAGATTCTTCGCCATTCCAATCGCTGACTCGGCTGAGGAATCTCGCTACAATGCAACACCAGCGTGGGTGTCTTTATCGCCAAGAATTCTTCAGTGACGAATCGTTTCAATGTCCGACAAGCGTAATCTGTTCAATAAAGTCTGGGATCTTCATACCGTTCAGGATCTGCCGGGAGGCCAGACGCAACTGTTCATTGGGCTGCACCTGATTCACGAAGTCACCAGTCCACAGGCGTTTGAAATTCTGCGCGACCGTAAACTGAAAGTCGCGTTTCCGGAACGCACGATTGCGACGGTCGACCATATTGTTCCGACCGCCAATCAGGCTCGCCCGTTTTTGGACGATCTGGCCGAACAGATGATGTCGGCCATCGAGAAAAACTGCAAAGATTTCGGCGTCACGCTGCTCGACCTGAAAGACGACCGTCAGGGCATCGTGCATGTTGTCGGACCAGAGCAGGGATTGACTCAGCCCGGCATGACGATTGTCTGCGGCGACAGCCATACCAGCACTCATGGAGCCTTCGGAAGCATCGCCATCGGGATTGGTACCAGCAACGTTGCGGAAGTCCTGGCGACTCAGACGATGTTCCTGAATCGTCCCAAAGTTCGACGCGTCGTTGTGAACGGCGAACTGCGTCCGGGCGTCTATGCTAAGGACGTGATCCTGTTCATCATTCAGAAACTGGGTGTTCAGGGCGGCGTTGGTCACGCCTACGAATTTGCTGGCACAACGTTCGACGCCATGTCGATGGAAGAACGGATGACTGTTTGCAACATGAGCATCGAAGGGGGTGCTCGTTGCGGTTATATCAATCCTGACCAGAAGACAGTTGATTACCTGAAGGGCCGACCATTTTCTCCGAAGGGCGCGGACTTTGACCGAGCAGCCGCGTGGTGGTTGAGCCTTGCATCAGGTCCGGATGCTGAGTTCGATGATGTGGTCACATTCAATGCGGCCGATATTGAACCGACTGTCACCTGGGGCATTACACCGGCTCAGTCAGTCGGCGTCAGCCAGCCTCTGCCAAAGGTCAGCGAAGTCAAGGCCGAAGAGCAGAAGCTGATCAAGGAAGCTTTGGAGTTCATGGGCCTGCAGGAAGGTCAGCCGATCAGCGGCACGAAGATCGACGTGGCATTTATCGGTTCGTGCACGAATTCGCGCATGTCCGATTTGCGTGAGGCAGCTCGCGTCGTCAAGGGCCACCATGTATCTCCGACCGTGAAAGCGATTGTCGTACCCGGATCTCAGTTGGTTCGTAAACAGGCAATGGCAGAAGGGTTGCACCTGATCTTTGAGGCGGCTGGTTTCGAATGGCGTGAAGCGGGCTGCTCCATGTGCCTCGCGATGAACCCGGACAAACTGAAGGGCCGCGAAGTCTGTGCATCGTCCAGCAATCGAAATTTCAAGGGACGCCAGGGAAGCCCGACCGGAAGAACTCTGCTGATGAGCCCTGCGATGGTGGCTGCGGCAGCGATCAAAGGCCACGTCACCGACATCCGCGAATTCCCTGCGGCTGTCTGACCGTTTTGACGATTGCAGCGAATTGAGCTGCGACGAAAGTCATTGAGAACGCTCTGGCTCGTAGAGGACCAGAGCGTTTTTTGTTGGCGGAGAGCTGGTGATGTTTTCCCGTCGACGGCGCGACGGGTGTACCGTGTGCCCGTCGCTCCGTCGACGGGAATAGTCGTTCTTGTCACCGTTCACGACCAAGCCTACCCAGTGCGGCTAAGAATTCTGCAGAACATTTTAATTCTGCTGGCGGAATTCGGGTTGAGCGACGTACGATACAATCAGTCGAATGTACTCCACAACAGGTCGCCAAATGGCCGTTTTTCAGCCTTCTGATACTGCCGCAACGACTGGTTCCAGCAATTATCGCTGCGAATCCTCACTATCGTTGCGCCACGGGCGGGCGACCTGGCTGTCGATCGGTCGGCTCCTTGTGGGTTTTCTCCTCTCCGTATTCTGGTCTGAACGAGCTTTCGCGTCCTGCGGAGATTATCTGCATACTCGAACGTCGTCTCCCGCGGTTTCCACAGCTCATGATGTGGCTGAAGTGCCGCCTGGAGAACAAGGCGAACACAGAATTCCCTGCTCCGGACCAGAGTGCCGTTCATTCCCGCGATCTCCGGCGATTCCTCCTGTCGTACCTGGCGGCGTTGTGCGAAATTCTGAGTTGGCGATGGTCGACTTCGGAATCCTGATCGAATCGTCGTCTCCCCAAAACGCTTTTGTGCGCATCAGCAGCGCACGGGTCGCTCGCGGTTTCCCCGCACAGATTGATGTGCCTCCGGAATGTGCGTGAGGTAGCTGTCGTGGCGGCGGGCTTTATGTTGTTTGCCAACATCGAAGCGACCCTTGTGCCAGAAAGAACCCAATGTTGATCACTGGTAGCGGAACAGTTCAGGCTGTCCGGTGACGACATTCAGTACCTGCTCGGACCGGACGGCTCGCGCTGTCCAGCTTCAAGCTGAAAGCGAAAGCTGTCGGAACCGGACGCTGAGGCATTCCGGCTGCGTGAATCAATACCCGGCGAGCCGGATCCTGGTTCCATCCGTCGCATCATTCATCTATTGCGTTTGGGATCAAAAGGCGATTTCTCATGACGGATTCCTCTTCATCAAACAATCCTGCACTTGGCAGTATGGATGGCAGTCAAGGAACGACAGCAACGGCGAGCTCTGCCCCGAAGAAGGTTGTTCGCAAAGCGATCGGCCCCAAACTGCGCATCGTGTTCAACGTCGTACTAGCGCTGTTGGCTTTGATCGGCGCGAATAGCGCCTATCTGGGTGGCGTCACGTTTCTGCAGTGGTGGACGTCGCAGACTTATGAAGACCTGTTCTATTCGTGGATGTTTCTGCTCCACAGCGTGCTGGGACTGCTGATCGTTGTGCCTTTTCTGGTGTTTGGCGTGATTCACATGCTGAACACAAAAGATCGCAAGATTCGCCGTACCGTAATGATTGGCTACGCGTTGTTCGCGGTCTGTATCGTCGTCCTGATTTCCGGCTTTCTGCTGCTCCGCATCGAAGGCCTGATTGATCTCAAGAGCCCTGCGGCCCGCTCAGCCGTTTACTGGGCTCACGTCGTCACGCCGCTTGTGGGCGGTTGGCTGTACTGGATGCATCGACTGGTCGGTCCAAAGATGCGATGGAAACAGGGACTTGTTTGGGCCGGACTCGCCGCCGCCGCCGCTCTGGGAATGATCTGGTGGCAGGCGCAGGATCCGCGAGAATGGAACGTCGTGGGACCGAAAGAAGGCACGAAGTACTTTGAGCCTTCGCTGGCTCGCACCGCAACCGGCAACTTCATCAGCGCGGAAACGCTGGATATGAACGACTACTGCCTGAAGTGTCACAAGGATGCTCATGACGACTGGTCGAAGAGCGCGCATCGCTTCAGTTCGTTCAACAATCCGGCGTACCTGGCCAGCGTCGCGGAGACTCGCGAAGTTTCACTTAAGCGAGATGGCAACGTTCAGGGTTCGCGTTTTTGCGCTGGCTGTCATGACCCCGTTCCATTTTTCAGCGGAGCCTTCGATGACCCCAAGTTCGATATGCTGAATCATCCCACATCGCAGTCCGGAATTTCCTGCACCGTGTGTCACGCCATTACTCACGTCAACAGCAACGTTGGCAATGCAGACTACACGATCGAGGAACCGATTCACTATCCGTTCGCAAAGAGCGACAACACGGTTCTGCAGTGGATCAATAATCAGCTTGTGAAAGCCAAACCGTCTTTCCACAAGAAGACGTTCCTGAAGCCACTGCATAAGTCGGCCGAGTTCTGTGGGGCATGTCACAAGGTGAACTTGCCGTTCACGTTGAACCACTATAAAGACTGGCTGCGAGGTCAGAACCATTACGACAGTTGGTTGCTCAGCGGTGTTTCCGGCCACGGAGCACGCAGCTTCTATTATCCGGAGAAAGCTCAGGTCGACTGCAATGGTTGTCATATGCCGCTGGAAGAATCGGCCGACTTTGGCGCGAAGTTCTTCGATGAATCAGGAAAGCTGAAGACTCACAATCACCTTTTCCCGTCAGCAAATTCCGGACTGAACTGGCTCACTCACAATGATGACGTCATTAAGGCTCACGATGAGTTCTTGAAAGGCACGATGCGAGTCGATCTGTTTGGCGTTCGCGAAGGCGGCACCATCGAAGGTCAGTTGACGGCTCCACTGCGACCTAATGTGCCCACATTGAAGCCGGGCAATCGCTATCTTTTGGAGACGGTGATTCGCACCGTGAAAATGGGCCATCATTTTACTCAGGGAACGACGGACTCCAATGAGATCTGGCTGGAGGTTTCCGTCAATGCCGGCGATCAGCAGATCGGCGCGAGTGGCATGATGGAGGAAGAAAACAGCGTCGATCCGTGGTCGCACTTCGTGAACAATTTCATGTTGGATCGGCACGGCAACCGCATCGATCGCCGGAATGCTCAGGATATCTTCGTGCCGTTGTATGTGCATCAGATTCCGCCAGGTGCCGGGCAGACCGTGCATTACAGTTTCACAATGCCGAACGAGGTGAAGGCCCCGGTGAAAGCTCGCGTGCGTCTGCTGTATCGCAAGTTTGACTCGATCTATATGGATTTTGTAGATCGAAAGACGAAGGAGCTGGGACGACCAATTCGAGGTCACAAAGAGGGCGAGAAGTATCGCAATGAGCTTCCAATTCTCGTTTTGGCAGAGGACGAAGTCACGTTCCCGGTTGAAGGTGTCACTGCTGAAGTCACCAATCCGAAACGAGACATCCCGGAATGGCAGCGATGGAATGATTATGGGATCGGGATGTTCCTGAAGGGCAAGGCCGAGCTGAAGCAGGCGACTGAAGCCTTCACGAAAGTAGAAGAACTTGGTCGCTACGATGGCCCACTCAATCTGGCTCGCGTGCTGGTCGCCGAAGCAGGACCGGGGCAATTGGATGCTGCGGCTGCCGCCGTCCAGCGTGCGGCTGCTCACAAAGATCCGCCAGCACCACCATGGACGATGGCGTGGCTCAGCGGAGTCATCAATCGTCAGCAGGGTGCATTGGAACAGGCGGAGGCGAATTTCCGTCAGGTGCTGGAGTACAGGACGGAGGAAACGATCAAGCGGAAGTTTGATTTCAGCAAGGACTATGAAGTCATTAATCTGTTGGGGCAGACGGTATTCGATCGAGCGTTACAGATTCGCGGTGAATCGCGGTCCGAGGAGCGGGCGATGAGACTCAAAGAAGCGGTTGAGATCTTCCAGAAGACGCTCGCCATTGATTCGGAGAACGTCGACGCTCATTACAATTTGAGCCAGTTGTATGCTCAGTTGAACGACAAGGAGCAAGCTGCTGAACATCAGAAACTACATGAAAAGTACAAGGTAGACGACACGGCTCGGGGAGAAGCGGTCAGCAAAGCACGTCAGAAATATCCAGCAGCGGACTTCGCCTCGGAAGCTTTGGTGATTTACGATCTGCAACGGAAACAGAAAGTGGAACCTGCGACAGTACAGGCGGAAGAATAGCGGCATTAAATTCGGCGAGCGGCAGGGCGTCAGCCCTCCGAGGGAATTTGTTTTCAGTAGGTCCAGCCTCCCGAGCAGCGGTCTTTTGTAGGTCCTGCCTGCCGGGCAGCGGTCTTTTGTAGGTCCTGCCTGCCGGGCAGGACTTCGCGGCTCGCCGCGACTTGAATGCATGTGATCCTTAAAAATCAGCCTTCCTGATGTATCAACGTCGCACAGGTTCGCCTTGCGGCAATACGAGAATCCTTTCCGGCAGAAAGGACCTGCATTGATTATCATCAACTTGCGCAGTTAATCCCAAAACGTCAATTTGATGCCATTCATCAAGTTCATAGACAAGAACGAACCATACATGAATCAGTCGACTGAATCTGAGTCCGAAGAAACACAAAATGACGAAGTCGTTGGTTCGGCGATCAAATGGTCGTTTGGGGTCTTTCTCGCGGTGGTGGCAGCAGGCGTATTGATCTGGTTGTTGACGAGAAAACCACCGGAAGTTGTTGTGGAGAAGGCTGGTCCGACGGAGTTGCCGACGGAACGCGTCAAACCGACTCTGGAAATCCCCGAGATTCTTTTCACGGAGATCACCGAGCAGGCTGGCATCGATTTCGTCCATCAGAATGGGGCGGACGGTGAAAAGTTGCTTCCGGAAACCATGGGCGGGGGCGGTGCGTTCCTTGACTTCGACAATGACGGCGATCAGGACCTGCTGTGTATTAATTCCAACGTCTGGCCGTGGGCCAAACAGCAACCCGAGAAACCTCCGACATCCGCATTGTATGCCAACGATGGAAGCGGAAAATTCTCCAACGTCACAGCGGGTTCAGGCCTCGACATCGCGATGTACGGCAATGGTGTCGCGTGCGGTGACTTTGATAACGACAACGATGTCGACGTGTTTATCAGTTGCCTCGGGCTGAACCACCTCTTTCGTAACGACGGTGGTGGCAAGTTCTCCGACATCACTGCGGAAGCGGGCGTCGGCGGCGGTGAGACCGAGTGGAGCACCAGTTGTGGTTGGTTCGACTACGACAACGATGGAGACCTCGACTTGTTCATCGCCAACTATATCCAGTGGTCCAGAGAACTGGACGTGTCCATGGAGTTCACTCTGGATGGCACTCTGCGAGCCTACGGTCGCCCCACAGATTTCACCGGAGCATTTCCGTATCTCTATCGTAACGAGGGAGAAGGTCGCTTTACGGATGTTTCGGAACAGGCCGGAGTTCAGGTTCGTGATCCGAATACGAAAGTCCCTGCGTCGAAATCTCTCGGAGTCACCTTCTGCGATGTGAACGCCGATGGGCGACTGGACATCATCGTGGCCAACGATACGGTCCAGAACTTGTTGTTTGTTAGCCAGGCGGACGGCACGTTTCTGGAATCCGCCGCAACCGCAGGGGTGGCCTTCGACAATGCAGGATTGGCTCGTGGAGCCATGGGGATTGATACGGGTTGCTTTCGAAATACAGATGCGGTAGGTATCGCGATCGGCAACTTTGCGACCGAAATGACAGCCTTGTACGTGAGTCAGACTCCGGGGTCCGAGGTTCCGGT
>JBIIIF010000273.1:0-9236 GCA_044235005.1 Planctomycetaceae bacterium
CATCGCCCGCTCTTTGCGTTCTGGGGACAGCTTGATCGCGGAGATTGCTGCTGTAGCTCAGTTGGTAGAGTACGTCCTTGGTAAGGACGGGGTCAAGGGTTCAAGTCCCTTCAGCAGCTTTTCTGCTAGGGTGGTTGGTTGTTTCGTTGTGTGTGCTGGTGCCTCGCGGTGAGGTGCTGTTGGGTTCTTTTCGTGGTTAATTTGCCGGGCTTCGTTTGGTGTCCTGGCACAGTTTGATCTGGAGTTGGGGTAATGGCAAAGGGTACGTTTGAGCGAACGAAGCCGCACGTTAACGTGGGAACCATCGGTCACATCGACCACGGCAAGACGACAACAACAGCGGCAATCCTTGCGGTTCAGGCTGCTAAGGGTCTCGCAACGATTAAGGCTTATGCTGATATTGCTAAGGGTGGTACGGTTCGTGACGCTACCAAGACCGTGACGATTGCGGCGAGCCATGTTGAGTACGAAACGCCAAATCGGCATTATGCTCACATCGATTGCCCGGGGCACGCTGACTATATCAAGAACATGATTACCGGTGCTGCTCAGATGGACGGCGCCATTCTTGTGGTTTCAGCGGCTGACGGCCCGATGCCTCAGACTCGCGAGCACATTCTGCTGGCTCGTCAGGTAGACGTGCCGGCTCTGGTTGTGTTTCTCAACAAGTGTGACCTTGTTGACGACCAGGAGTTGTTGGATCTCGTTGAAATGGAAGTTCGCGAACTTCTGACCAAATATGGTTTCCCTGGCGACGACATTCCGCTCGTGCGTGGTAATGCTCGTGGTGCTCTGGATAACCCGGCTGACGACAAGTACAGCCAGTGTATCACAAATCTGATGGAAGCACTGGATAGCTACATTCCAGAGCCAAAGCGTGCTGCTGACAAGCCGTTCATGATGGCTGTCGAAGACGTGTTCTCGATTGAAGGTCGCGGAACTGTTGCGACTGGGCGAATTGAGTCTGGTGTTGTGAAGGTCGGCGAAAAGATTCAGGTTATCGGTCTGCGCGACACTCAGGAAACCACTGTTACCGGCGTTGAAATGTTCCAGAAGACACTGGATCAGGGGATTGCCGGGGATAATGTCGGTATTCTTCTGCGTGGATTGAAGAAGGAAGATATTCAGCGAGGTCAGGTTCTTGCTGCAAACAATTCGATTAAGCCGCACACTCAGTTCGAAGCCGAAGTGTACGTTCTGAGCAAAGAAGAAGGTGGTCGTCATACGCCGTTCTTCACTGGTTACCGTCCTCAGTTTTACTTCCGCACAACTGACGTGACTGGTTCAACGAAGCTTCTGGGTGGCGCTGAAATGTGTATGCCCGGCGATAATGTAAAGGTGGAAGTTGAGCTTGGTAAGCCAATCGCCTTGGTTGAGCAGAGCCGCTTCGCTATTCGCGAAGGCGGAAAGACTGTAGGGTCGGGCGTTGTGACAAAGATCATTAAGTAACATCTCGGTAATGTGGATTTGGGCTGCCTGCTGGCGGTGATGTCAGCAGGCAGTTTCGCTTTTTGGCTTCGAGGTTTTGTCATGCGAGAGTATGTTTGGCTTGAGTGCACGGAGACCGGGCAGCGGAATTACCGTGTAATCAAAGAGACTCGAGGAACTGAGCGTCTGGAGTTGATGAAGTATTGTCCGAGACTTCGTCGACATACGCTGCATAAAGAGTCTCGAAAGAAATAGGCCAGTCTGGTCTGGATCGAACGGGTGTAGCTCAATTGGCAGAGCAGCGGATTCCAAATTCGCAGGTTGCGGGTTCAAGTCCCTCCGCCCGTGCTTTTTGCCGGTTCTGTTGGTTTTTGTTGGCTGATGGTTCTGTTTAACCGTTGTTGGGCGTCAAATGTCGAGCAAAAGTGCGGGTGCTTCGCTGGTGCCGGAATTGTTTCGCTTTGGCGTGTATAAGTCCAGCCAGGGGCGAATGGTACGTCAGTTCACGTTCTTCGCGATCGTGGTGATTGCTGCCTTTGGCTGCTTAACGCTGGCAAACGGAATGCTTGGCACTTCCACGAAGGCAATCCGGATTGGCGTCCCTGCCTTGATTTGGGTGGTGAGTAGCTGGATTGCCTTTCGCGCAGTCAACATTCCCAGGTTCGCCGATTTTCTGGTTTCTGTGGAGTCGGAGCTTGAGAAGGTCACTTGGCCCACCCGCCATGAGGTGATTCAGGCTACCATCGTTGTGCTTGTAGCGATGTTTTCGCTGGGGCTGTTTCTGTTTCTGATTGATTTGCTATGGACTTGGCTGTTTAGCGTCATTGGCTTCACGGAATATAAGTCGTAGTTGTTCGTAAGTGCTGTGCAAGTTTGCAATCGGATGGCGTTCGTAGTTGCAATTCGCTTTATTCAGCATCAACATACGCGGCCCATTTTGGCCGTTTAATTTTTAGGAGTATGTCTCGATGGCAAAAAACGCAGCGGCTGGAAGTTCTGCGGCCAGTGACATGCTTTGGTACGTATTGAAGGTTCAGACGAATCGCGAGAGGACAATTCGCGACGCACTGCTCAAGAAGATCAAGCTAGAGGGTCTTGAGGAGTGTTTCGGGGAGATCGTGATCCCGTCTGAGAAGGTTGTGGATACGCGGGGTGGTTCGCCGAAGGAGCAGGATCGAAAGCTGTTTCCCGGGTATATCATGATCCAGATGGTTCTGAATGATGACACGTGGTATCTGGTTCGGGATACGGGCGGAGTGGGCGATTTTGCTGGGGCGGCGGGAAAGCCACTGCCGATGGAGCAGCACGAGGTTGATCGCATGCTTGGTCGGGCCGAGCAGCAGGTTGGCGCTGCACCGAAGGTGAAGATTCAGTTTTCGGTTGGCGATGTTGTTAAGATTCGTGAGGGGACTTTCGAGAATTTCGAAGGCGCCGTTGAGGGTATTGACGAACACAATGGTAAGGTGTCCGTGTTGATCGAGATTTTTGGTCGGTCGACTCCTGTAGAGTTGGATCATTGGCAGATTGAGTCAGTTTGACGTTTTGCTTTTTGTATTGATGGGTTGGTTGGGTCATGGGTAAAGCTCGCGCGGTTACTGCTCAGATTAAGGTTCAGGTGACTGGTGGTCAGGCGACTCCGGCGCCACCGGTCGGTACGGCGCTTGGTCCTCATGGTGTTAACATTGGTCAGTTCGTGTCGCAGTTCAATGAAAAGACTCGCGACATGATGGGTGTCACGATTCCGTGTGTGATTACGGTCTACAATGATCGTTCCTTTGAGTTTGTTCTAAAGAGTCCTCCCGCGGCTGTATTGCTGAAGAAGGCTGCTGGTGTTGCAAAGGGCTCAGGGAGTCCGCTGAAGACCAAGGTGGGCAGCGTGACGACGGCGCAGTTGGATCAGATTGCCAAGCAGAAGTATGAGGACCTTAATGCGTCTTCTGTTGAGCAGGCACGTAAGATGATAGCCGGTACGGCGCGAAGTATGGGTTTAGAGATCATTGACTAAGTTAGTTTTTGCGTTTTGTTCAGTTTCTTCTGATTTCGGCGTAGGTGTTCCACATGGCTGCTCAGTCAAAGCGGATGAAGACTCTTTCGAAGAAGGCGAGCGAACTTGGGGTTTTAGCTCTGCCAGACGCTGTTAAGGCTCTGAAGAGCCTGGAAGACTCGCTTCCAAAGGCGATTAAGCGTGTTGGGTTTGATCAGACTGTTGAGATTGCGCTACGTTTGGGTGTAGATCCTCGTCAGGCCGACCAGATTGTTCGTGGCTCCATTGTATTGCCACACGGGATTGGAAAGGCGCAGAGGGTTTTGGTGTTTGCTCAGGGTGAGAACGTCAAAATTGCTCAGACTGCTGGTGCAGACTTTGTGGGTGCGAAAGAGCTCGCGGACAAGATTAAGGACGGCTGGCTGGACTTCGATGTCGCCATTGCGACACCTGATATGATGGGCGTTGTCGGGCCGCTTGGCCGTGTGCTTGGGCCGCGAGGGTTGATGCCTAGCCCGCGCGCCGGTACTGTGACACAGGATGTCGCTACAGCTGTTCGGGAGTATAAGGCTGGTAAGGTTGAGTTCCGTGTCGATAACGGCTCGAATTTGCATTGCGTGGTTGGCAAGATGTCTTTTGATGTCGTGAAGTTGCAGGAGAACATTGAGTCGTTGCTCAGTTATATCCGCAGCCTGAAGCCCAGTGCCTCAAAGGGTGTTTACCTTCGTGGTGTGGTTGTGTCAGCGACAATGCTGCCGTCGATTGTCGTTGCTGTTTGATTTTCGCCGAAGTGTTCGATTTTTGTGAGTGAAGACAATGGGTCGTGAAGTCAAAGACATGGTGATCGCGGATATCCAGTCGCGCATCGGTGATGTGAAGGATTTCATTGTTGTTGACTGCTCTAAAGTTGACGCGATCACAGCGAATCGCTGGCGTTTGGCGTTGCGGAAGCAGCATATTTCCGCGCTGACCGTAAAGAATTCAGTAGCCAACAACGCTTTAAAGCGCAAGGGTGTTGATGGGTTGACTTCTGTGCTCAGTGGTCCGTCTACCTTGGTTTGGGGCGGGGACGACATCGTTGCATTGTCCAGGTCGGTGGCCAAGTGGGCCAAAGAGATCAAGAATTTTGAGATTAAGGGTGGCACTGTTGAGGGCGAGTCTCTCGACGCTGCTGCTGTGGATGCACTGAGTAAGAGTGCCGGTCGGCTTGAGACGATTGGCGAGATTGCCGGGTTGATGCTCGCTCCTGGGCGTCAGTTGGCTGGGTGTCTGCAGGGTCCGGGTGGTCGCTTGGCTGGCCAGTTGAAGACTTTGTCGGAAGAAAAGCAGGCCTAGGGAAGTACCAGGCCCGCTGAGATTTGATTAACGAAAAGCAAGTGTACGAAAGAGAAAGGTACTGGCAATGTCTGCGGAAGCGACCACTGAGTTTGATGACAAGACCAAAGAACTCGGCGACAAGATCGTAGGTCTCACTTTGCTCGAGGCAAAGCGAGTTGTGGATTACCTGAAGCAGGTTCATGGTATTGAGCCGGCTGGTGGCGGGGCCATCATGATGGCGGGTCCAGCAGGCGCTCCGGCTGAAGCGAAGGTAGAGCAGACTGAGTTCACAGTCGTGCTGACTGGCTTCGGCGAGAATAAGATCGGCGTGATTAAGGTCGTTCGAGCCGTGACTGGCTTGGGTCTGAAGGAAGCGAAAGACCTGACTGAAGGTGTGCCGAAGCCTCTGAAGGAAGGTCTGTCCAAGGAAGATGCCGAGAAGCTGAAGGCGGAAGTCGTCGCGGCTGGCGGTACTTGCGAGATCAAGTAATTGAACTGTTGAGCTTTTCGTTTGCACCGACCGGGACGTCTTCGTCCCGGCGGTGGAAAACGAGACCGGCGTGTTGAATTTCCTGTGTGTTGACCCGTTCGTGAATGAAGGCTCGGCACTTCGTGTCCAGCGAGCGTCTGACGGTGCAAAGAAGTAAATTGTCGGGATCTATTGTAGGCAACTGTTGAGCAATCAGCAGGTGCCTTTCGTCGCGCGCTGTTCCCGGTGAATAGGGTTGATTCACACGGACATCGTTTACTTTCAATGATTATCTGAACGCGGGCTGGTATTCCAAGCTCGTTTTTTCCGCTCAAGAGCGAAGGCAGGGGTCCGTATGCCCATTCCGTCTGTTCGTACAATCGACCAGGACGCAGTAAGAAGCTTCGGGAAAATCAACGCGGAGTATGAGATTTCCGGTCTGACTCTGATTCAGACAGCTTCGTATGCACGTTTTCTGCAGGCCGATAGGTCATCTCGGGATCGCCTCGACATTGGCCTCGAGGCGATTCTTCGAGAAGTGTTTCCGATCGAGAGCTATGACAGCCAGTTTCGACTCGAATACATTCGCTACGAGTTAGGTAAACCTCGCTACACTCCCGAAGAATGTCGTCAGTTGCGGCTGACCTATGGTATGCCTTTCCGAGTGTGGTTGCGTTTGGTCAAAGAGCAGCCGATTGAGGAAGAGGTTTACCTGGGTGATATTCCCATCATGATCGGCGGCGGTGAGTTCATCATTAACGGTGCCGAGCGAGTTGTTGTGAGCCAGTTGCACCGCTCGCCTGGCGTTGACTTTGTTATGGCAGAAGAAACTGCCAGCAGTGACCGCAAAACTCATTCGTGCCGTATCATTCCTGAACGCGGTAGTTGGATTGAGTTGTTGGTCAGCAAGCGAGATGCTATCGGAGTGCGTATTGACCAGAGCGGCAAATTTTCTGCTCTGACCTTGCTGCGTGCTATGGCGAAGGATTATTCGTCTGATGCCGATATCATTCGCATTTTCTATCCGACGGACAAGGTGAAGATCACTGCTAAGACGACCGCATCTGAGCTTGAAGGCAAGTACTCAGTTGAAGACGTTGTGTTTCCTGCGAAGCACGACCGGGCTGGTGAGCTGATTGTTGATGCAGGTTACGAGATCAGCGATACGATTGCAGAAGAACTGATTGCCTCGGGTGTCAAGACTGTCGAGATCGTCACGGAAGTGCGGGATCCGTTGATCCTGAAGACGCTGGCGGAGGACGGGACATCGACCCACGAGGAGGCGTTGCTGAAGATCTATCAGCGTCTGCGTCCGGGTAATCCGCCGAACCTTGACAAAGCGAACGATTTGTTCCGCGAGAAGTTCTTTGACGTCAATCGCTATCGTCTGGGTCGTGTTGGCCGTTTCCGAATCAACCGGAAGTTCCAGCAGGACATTTCTGATGACGAGATGACTTTGAATCCTCAGGACTTCATCAACGCGATGAAGTACATCGTGCGGCTTCGTATTGGCGATGAGACTGCGCAGATTGACGACATCGATAACCTCGGTAATCGTCGTCTGAGGACTATTGACGAGTTGGCAGCTGACGAAATCCGCAAGGGTTTCCTGAAGCTGCGTCGTACGGTTCAGGAGCGAATGAGCCTGAAGGAAGTCGACGCGATGACTCCTCGAACGCTCATCAATCCGAAGAGTGTTTCGGCCGCGATTGATTATTTTTACGGACGAAGCGAACTGTCTCAGGTGGTCGACCAGACTAACCCGCTGTCGATGTTGACTCACGAGCGAAGATTGTCAGCGTTGGGCCCCGGTGGTTTGAATCGTAAGCGAGCCGGCTTCGAGGTTCGCGACGTACATATTTCGCACTATGGTCGAATTTGTCCGGTTGAGACACCTGAAGGCACGAACATCGGTTTGATTTCCAGCCTCAGCATTTATGCCAAGGTTGATGACTACGGATTTTTGATCTCTCCGTATCGTGTTGTAAAGAACGCTAAGGTGACTGATGAAGTCGTCTGGCTTCGAGCTGATGAAGAAGCTTCCGGGATGGTCTGTCCGGCCGACACGTTGGTTGCTGACGGCATGATCGCTGAAGAGCGAGTTCTGGCCCGTACCAAGAGCGACGTGGTTTGGATTGACCGCAGTGAAGTGCAGTACATCGATGTTGCTCCGTGTCAGATGGTTGGCGTTTCCGCCGGTCTGATTCCGTTCCTTGAGCATGACGATGCGAACCGAGCCCTGATGGGTTCGAACATGCAGCGTCAGGCTGTGCCGCTCCTAATTTCGGAACGTCCCGTCGTGGGCACCGGAATGGAACAGTTCGTGGCTCAGAACTCCGGGATGGTCCTGCGTGCCGAGAAGTCGGGCAAGGTTACGTACGTCGATGCGAACAACATCGAGATCGACGGTCGCCGTTATCCTTTGCGTAAGTACACTCGGCTGAACGAGCGTACCTGTCTGAACCAGAAGCCAATCGTTTCGGTTGGTGATAAGGTCAAAGCCGGGCAGGTGCTTTGCGACAGTGCTGCCACAAAGAATGGTGTGCTGGCCCTGGGTCGTAACGTGCTTGTCGCGTTCATGTCCTGGGAAGGTTACAACTTCGAGGATGCGATCATTCTGTCAGAGCGTCTGGTGAAGGAAGACGTTTACACGTCTATTCATCTTGACGAATTTGATGTCGAGATTCGTGAGACGAAACTGGGTCGAGAAGAATTCACGCGAGACATTCCAAACGTCAGTGAAAAGGCTCTGCGACATCTGGATGACACCGGAGTCGTCAAAGTGGGAACACGCGTCAATCCGGGAGACATCCTGGTTGGTAAGGTGTCTCCAAAGGCGAAATCCGAACTCACACCAGAAGAGAAACTGCTGCACGCGATCTTTGGTCGTGCTGGTGAAGACGTAAAGAACGAGAGTCTGGAAGTTCCGAGCGGTGTGGGCGGGATCGTCATTCACACCGAGAAGTTTTCACGTCGAATGAGCCTGTCCGAAATCGAACGCAAGCGATTTGAGGACGATCTGAAGAAGGTCGAGAAGGAAGGTGAGACGGCAATTGCTGCGGCCTTCAAGACGTTCCTCGTTGAACTCGAAGCCGCTCTTGAGCAGCCAGTTGTCGATGAAGACGGACGAGCGTTGTCCAAGCAGGAAGATGCCAAGATCGTTGCTGATTACGCCAGAAGATTCCACAACCACTTTGAGGAAATGGATCTTCGAAGTCCTCAGAAGAAGACGGCTGCACGCAAGGTTGTGCGAGAGAGCTGGATTCTTGTTGAAGACGTCATTGATCGGGAAGATCACCGACTGAACAGCATGAAGCGTGGCGACGAACTGCCGAGCGGCGTGCTGCAGATGGTGAAGGTTTACGTTGCGTCAAAACGACAGATTTCTGTCGGGGACAAGATGGCCGGTCGGCACGGGAACAAGGGGGTTATCTCCAAGGTTCTTCCGATCGAAGACATGCCGTTCCTTGCTGACGGAACTCCAGTGGACATCATCCTGAATCCACTGGGTGTACCGAGCCGTATGAATGTCGGGCAGATTCTTGAGACTCACCTTGGCTGGGCGGCCGGCAAGCTTGGCTACCGAGCTATCTGTCCGGTGTTTGATGGGGCTGGTGAAGACGAAGTTAAAGAAGCATTGCGGGAAGCCGGATTGCCGGAAGACGGCAAGGCGTTTCTGCATGATGGTCGTACCGGTGAAAAGCAGGAACAGCGAACCACCGTCGGTTACATCTACATGCTGAAACTGCATCACCTCGTTGACGACAAGGTGCATGCTCGAGCCACTGGGCCGTACTCGCTTATTACTCAGCAGCCACTGGGTGGTAAGGCTCGCTTCGGCGGTCAGCGATTTGGAGAAATGGAAGTCTGGGCGCTGGAAGCCTACGGAGCGGCTTACATTCTTCAGGAGTTGCTCACTGTGAAGAGCGACGACGTCGAAGGCCGTACGAAGATTTATGAAAGCATGGTCAAGGGCGAGAATACTCTGGAAGCAGGGACTCCGGCGAGCTTTGACGTGTTGAACAACGAAATTCGTGG
>JBIIIF010000482.1:0-2552 GCA_044235005.1 Planctomycetaceae bacterium
TTTGCTGCTTTCTGAACGCTGACGAATCCATTCCGCCAGTCGCAGCAGTGTTCCAGCGGAAACCTTAATCTCACCCGGCAAGTCGATACAAGCCCGCGCTTGATATGCAGTCTGCATGGCAGACTTCCACCTGCCAGCGATACTGATACGCCACCTTGATCAACTCCGCAGGAAGCTCACGCGCATTCGTCGCCAGAATCCAGATCTGATCTGGCTCGGAGCCCTGAACTTTCACGATTCGCAGCGGCTTCTCCAGCAATGGATTGTGCTTATCCGTTCCCAGCCGACGCACACACACATCGCTGACCACGCCTGCTGCAACGTCCGCATCGGTCAGCACATTTTCATGAAGAATCTCATACGTTGCATTCTGCTGGACGCGAATCAGAAACCTGACATCCTGTGCATCGAACTCGCGAAACATCTCATTATTTGCATAGCCGCGGTCGGCCACATAGAAGCCGCCGGGCTTCACAAACTGACGCAGTTCCTGACGCTCAGAAGCATTGGCACTGGTGACGCTGACCTGTTCAGGAGCGCCCGGGAAGACAGAAAATGCCACATGAACTTTCGCCGCTCTCTGCGTGGGGCTTTGCCAGAGTGCCCAGGCCATACGAGGCAGAGCTTTCAGCAAAGTTCCATCGACAGCGACCAGTCCCCTGAGTGCGGCTTCCTGAGCTTTGGGCATCGTTCCGGGTGCTGCCATCACCTGCTTTGCAAGTTCCGCAATCACGGGCTGGAGCGCTTCAGGATTGAACACGCTGGCGGCTTCACTGAGTGACCCCAGTGCCGTCGGCTTGACTCCGCAGAGTCGCTGAACTTTTTCCAGCGTGGTGAAATTCTGGACTCCACGAAGACTGGTGACAGCCGGATTAAAGAAATACAGCAGCATTAGTGTGGCATACTGATCGAAGAACAGTTCACGATTTCGCGACTTGTCTCGCTCCGTCCCAACCGGCCGCAGCCGCTCCAGCATCGTGTCGATCAGCCGAAAATACTTCAGCCCCTGAAGCTTCACAGATTTATCCTGATCTGCCATAACTTGTGCCTCCATAACGGAAGCCACTCTATAACAGACCACCCCCCTGGCGCAAAAAGCGTGCCGAACACTATTGGGAGAGGGCCTGGGGTGAGGGGCAACTTTTGGCACGCGGCCCTTCAGGAAAGCCCCCTCATCCGGCCTATCGGCCACCTTCTCCCCCGAGGGGGAGAAGGGACGAATTCCGTTTCAGTGAAAGAAACAGGATGAAGACCAAAAACATGTTGTTGATGCTGCTGGTCGTTGGAATCATCGCGTGCCTTCGCTGGGAAAAAACAGCATCGGCTCGCACGGGTTTCCGAGAAGCGACCAGCACGATTGTGACCGTTGCGGCCAGCACCCCCGAATTCACTCGCAAGGGTGAGGGGGATGTGATCGAGTTGACGGACGGTCGGCTGATGCTGGTCTATATGGAGTTCAGTGGCACCGGAAGTGACGAGGCGAAAACGCGATTCGTGTCGCAGGAATCGGCCGATCGAGGAAAGACGTGGTCGGGACATCGCGTGATCGCCGAGACGGATCCCGGCGATATGAACGTGTATTCGCCAAATCTGATCCGCTCCAGCGATGGCGGTATTCTGCTGATCTTTATGAGGCAGCACAAAACGTCCCCAACGACCTCAACACATCATGCATGGAAGTCGACTGACGAGGGCCTGACTTTCAAGCCATGGTCCATGTTCGGCAAAGGGACGACTTACAACGTGTGCAACGCGGTCATCAAACGGATGAAGTCCGGTCGGCTGCTTTTACCTGTCACATTTACGCACGAGACAGGATCGACCTACGGCGGAGCTGTTCTGCTGAGTGATGATGATGGACTGACATGGTCCGAAGCGAAGAACCGGATTTCGCTCCCGATGCGAGGCGTCATGGAGCCGCATGTCGAGCAGACCGGTGATGGGCGAGTCCTGATGATTGTTCGAAGCCAACTAGGTTCAATCCAGATGTCGGAGTCGTCAGATGATGGCCTGACATGGACACTGCCAAAGAGCACCGGACTGAAATCGCCGGAGTCGTGCCCCGAACTGACACGTATTCCTTCAACGGGTGACCTTCTGATCATCTGGAACAACAGCTACGACCCGAAGTTTTTTTCTCACTTCGGCAAACGCAGTCCGCTGACCGCTGCGGTTTCTCGCGACAATGGAAAGACGTGGCAGCACCTTCGTGATATTGAGACAGATTCGAAAAGAGCTTTCTCCAATCCCGGCTGCCGCTTTCTGCGGGATGGTACAGCCATCCTGAATTACTGGACCTGTGAGTATCTGCCGAACTGGGCGATGCAGGATGTGATTGATATTCGCGTCGCTGTCATCGACACACCGTGGTTCTATGAATCCACTGCAGGCCCTAATGATTGATCCTGACATTGATAACAGAGAATTCTCACATTTTGCGTCGTCTTTGAAGATGAGCCAGAGTGGCTGTTCGTTCTTTCACTCGCCTTAACACCGGGACACGTCCTTATGTTTCAGACTTCGAAACGTCGCTTTGCATTGGATTGGATTTC
>JBIIIF010000483.1:0-2549 GCA_044235005.1 Planctomycetaceae bacterium
CGTCATCCGACATCCACAGCGCGCGATCTTCGATGTCATACAATTGCCGAACCCATTCCAGCACCAGGCCGCACACCTTGCTGTCATTCGGGAGAGCCTGTTCGAAGTAGCGGCGCGCGTGAGTCCAGCACGCGACTTCCATGATGAGTCCGTTGCTCTGAAGAATCACGGAATCGTAACCACTATACGCATCGGCGTGCAGATAACCGGTCCAGCCAGAGAGCATCGACATGGACCCATCGCGATCTCGACTGATCGTGAAATCGAACACCGTGTAAGGCGAACTTCTTCAGATGATGGTTATGAACTTCGAGCTGCCCTGGCACAGACTCCAGCACGCGACTGATCTCTTCGCCGATACAGGTCTTTTCGCGCTGAAAGACATTGCAGACTTTCTCTTCCGGCGACACATCGTGATCATGCTTCACCTGCGGTAACGCATCGAGACACAGTTTTCGCTCGGCCCGTTTCTTCTGACGACGGGTGGCTTTCTCCTGAGCGGCAGCAGCCACCGCACTGTCTTCAGCACTGGCCGAGACATCACCGCTGGCGGAAGACGCCGCTGCGGAAGACTGAGGCTCGGCGAACAGCGAACTCATCTCAAACAGATGCTGCCGCTTTGGATCCGCAACATGCCGCTCGCGCCGCGAACCATACACCCAGCGGCGAAACATACGCAGTTCGTCGAGCGCCTTCTGATGCTGTTCGCGAAGCTGATCGAGATCCGTGGTCGTGCGATTCAGTACTTCTTTGAGATCAGCATACTGCTGTTGCTGCTCTGCGTGCCGCACTTGCATCTCGGCAAACAAAGCCTGCTGTTGTGCCATCAGGCGATGGCATTCTGCGAGGTCACCAGGGAAGGAATCTGGTTCAGCCATGAGTCACGAAATGCAACGCAGGAATCAGCAGGAAGAACAACACACAGAGGCCGACGGAAACACGCGGGGAACTCGTCTGAAAGCACTCGCAACTTCACACTCGGCGGGCCGACTATGTAGCGCATGCTGAACAGTAGCACCAAGTCGGTCGGCTCATTTTTCTCAAAGGTTCTGCAAATTCTTTTGCGCGGTGTCAGCGCGACACTGACAACGAAGAACGGGCCACTCCTCAATGAAGAAGAGTGGCCCGTTCAGAGGCATTGTGTGATCAGATTGTGTGATCAGATCAGACTTGATTCAGACCGCAACGGGTGGCTGATATCTTGTGCGTCGCCGCGCCGATTTCAGATCAATCCCGCGAAGGATCATCGCCAGCTCGTGGCTTTCCAGCGCCAGCGATGATGAGGAACTTGTCGTTGCCAAAGCGGGAAGCTGCCAGGTCCCGGCTTCGGGTCGATTATACCAAATGACGAAACCGTCATCGTCCCAGAAAATGGCTTTCATGCGATCACGACGCTTGTTGACGAAAAAAAAGATGACCGCTGAGCGGATCCTGCTGGAACTCCTGCTGCACAAATCCGAACAGCCCATCAAAGCTCTTCCGCATGTCGACAGGATTCCTGCACAGATACATCTTCGTGCGCGAGGGAAGACTCAGCATGAAGGCACCGCGTGCAGAGAGCCTGTTGTTGTCGAACCGGAAGGTGCGCAGGGAACCTGACCTGCGGCGATGATCACATCTCCCAGCCGCTGACCATCCAGCGTGTCAGACACAAGAACTACCACTCCGTTGGGCAGCTCGATCCGCAGGCTGCTGCCATGGCTTGATGCGGCAGGGCTTGAGTCATCAGATCTCATCCCCGGCTGTCGCACGGCAATCGGCACAAACTGAGATGTTCGCTTCTTTGAACCTGATGCAGGAACTTCTGATCTCCGCACCGATCGCACGTGCCGAGCCCCCAGCGGCTCTGCCAGCAGCTTCTTTCATCGATAGAATGATGCGACCGAAACGTCCGCCCCTGCGCACCACTCGCCCACCGTCAGACCTGACCACGGCTATAACTCAATCAGCTCACGCCAAACCTGGTCCCGCTCGCTCATACCTCACCTCACCAGAGAAAGTCTCGAAACCGGAATTCACCGGCCCAGAGACTACCCACACTGGCAAGAATGGGTTGCTCGGACACTTACGGGCAAGGAACACTCAAGCATCATTGTCATTTTCCGTTTGATCGCGTCGAGCATTCCGAATTCAGCCAGAAGACGAAGGCGGCGAGTGGCTTTGGGAGTAACAAGAGAAAACATCGAAAGGCAGGGGCGAGATTGGGCATTTTTTGCCGGCGATTTTTCGTGGAAACTCCCGCACCGCGGAGGTATCCACCAATTTCGGTCCAAATTGTGCTCTTTGAGACCGGATCTGACGAAGCAGTTCGTTGATGGGGTTTCATCCGGTGTCTTCATGGGGCTGCCAGGTGAAGGTGGACGAATATCTATTCTCGGCGAGCCGCACGTTCTCTGTTAGAATTCAGGGCTCCTGAGCGAGCCGGCGTTGAGAATCAGCTATTGGCATTGAGACGTCCGGGACGGTAACGTTCAGGATCCGACAGTCGGCAGCATGGTCTTCATCAGAAGAGGGAAGATTCAGAGATGTTTCCTGGAACCACCGGGTGG